>JAJTHU010000346.1 GCA_021300055.1 Nitrosomonadaceae bacterium
CTTGTAAATTTCGATAGCAAATGCTCACATTTTTCCCGACGCTCTGGCTGGGCTCCGCATGAAGCGTTTTTTTGGTGCCGCACTGGCGATCATCCTGCTGTTAATGGCGGTCGCATTTGGGGTCGGACAGCTGGAGCAACGCGAGGCGACGACAACGAACGCGGTAAAGCAGGGGTCGGATGCAACGGCGGCAGTGATTTACGCGGCGTCGTTTGCTGGGCTCGATGGGCGCAATCGGACGTTGGGCGAATGGGGTGGGCGACTGCTAATCGTCAACTTCTGGGCGACGTGGTGTGCCCCCTGTCTGGAAGAAATCCCCATGTTTGTGGAGATGCAGGCAAAGCATGGCGTGAACGGTCTGCAAATAGTTGGAATTGCCGCTGATTCGTCTTCAAATGTGGCTAACTTCGTCCAAAAGCTAAAGATAAACTACCCAGTCTTCGCTGACGAAGCGCGCGCACTTGAGTTTTCAAAGAGGGTAGGCAATCGTCTGGGACTACTCCCATTCACTGTGGTCCTTAGTCCACAAGGCGATATTCTCCTGACAAGGCTCGGCGTGATGACGTCGACGGAAGTCGAAACCCTGGTGAGTTCCCACCGCCAGGCAAAGCGATAACACGTACCAACTCAGCAAAAAAGCAACAACCTCGGCAAATTCGCAACGATTCGCTGACTTGAACTGTGATTTTTCGCACATCGCCTTGACGATTGCGCAAAAACTAGGCGATTTGGTGCTGAGACCGTCTCTTTGGCACGAGCGTTGCTAGGCTTCCACGAGGTCAAATTCTATTGTTGTGCGTAATTTCGTGCAAGAACTAACCAACTTCGCGCAATTTCAGGCAAACTGTGACGATGCATTCACTACTAGTTTTGCACGGACCGAACCTAAACCTGCTCGGCACCCGCGAACCAGAGGTCTACGGGTACGACACGTTGACAGATATTGACGCCCGCTTGGCTGAGTTAGCCAAAACGAGCGGAGTGAGCCTTACGAGCTTCCAGTCAAATTCTGAAGGCGCGCTCATCGATCGCATTCACGCTGCTCGGCAAGAGTCCGTCAAGTTCATTGTCATTAATCCGGGCGCATTGACCCACTCCAGCATTGCGCTGCGCGACGCGCTTTTGGCCGTTTCCATTCCATTTATCGAAGTACATCTTTCAAACGTCTTTGCTCGGGAGCCGTTTCGGCAGCATTCCTATCTCTCGGACAAAGCAGTTGGCGTCATCTGTGGGCTCGGTGCCCGCGGATATGAGTACGCGCTGAGCAGCGCCCTTGCGCGGCTAGGTGCAAGCGCGGCCACTAACAAAGCCAGCTAGTTCAGTCCCGAAACGCCCATTGCACACGTCCGAGGTTGGTGTGTCGCTTGGCCGTCGGCGATGGGTTCAAGAAAAAAGCAGGAGGAGTAGAACCATGGACCTTAGAAAAATAAAGACCCTCATCGATTTGGTGCAGGAGTCCGGAATCGCGGAGTTGGAAATCACCGAAGGCGAGGAAAAGGTCAGAATCAGTCGCCACGGTACGCACGCGCCGCAAAGCATCACCCACATCGCTGCGCCAATGGCCGCCGCACCAGTGCCGATGGCAGCACCTGTGGAGGTCGCCCCGCCGGCAGCTCCCGCCGCGCCGACCGGTCATACCCTGAAGTCGCCGATGGTTGGAACCTTCTACCGTTCGCCCTCTCCAGGAGCCGCAGCCTTCGTCGAGGTCGGACAGACCGTTACAAAAGGGCAGACCCTTTGCATCATCGAGGCGATGAAGCTTCTTAACGAAATCGAGTCGGACGCTGCCGGTGTCGTAAAGGCAGTTTTGGCTGAGAACGGTCAACCCGTCGAATACGGTCAGCCACTCTTCATCATCGAATAACCGCGAGAGGTTTCCCATGGCGGTATTTGGTGGCGGCCCCAAGCCGGGGGCCATGTTTGAAAAAATCCTGATCGCGAATCGCGGCGAGATCGCATTGCGCGTGCAGCGCGCCTGTCGAGAGATGGGCATCAAGACGGTCGCCGTGCACTCTGAAGCTGACGCAGACGCAAAGTACGTCATGCTTGCTGACGAATCGGTTTGCATCGGTCCCGCGCCGTCCAAAGATAGCTACCTCAACATTCCGGCGATCATCAGTGCCGCAGAGGTAACGGACGCGCAAGCAATTCATCCGGGCTACGGCTTCTTGTCGGAGAACGCTGACTTCGCTGAACGCGTTGAAAATTCCGGGTTCGTCTTTATCGGGCCGAAGCCTGAAAACATCCGCATGATGGGCGACAAAGTCGAGGCAAAAGCCGCGATGAAGCGTCTCGGTGTGCCCTGTGTGCCTGGCTCGGAGGGCGCGCTCCCAGATGACCCGAAAGAAATTCGTCGAATTGCCGCCGCAGTCGGCTACCCAGTGATTATCAAGGCCGCAGGCGGCGGTGGCGGACGCGGCATGCGCGTCGTGCACACCGAAGCTGCGTTGGTCAACGCAGTACAGATGACCAAAGCCGAAGCGCAGTCAGCGTTCGGCAACCCGATGGTTTATTTGGAAAAGTTTCTGGAAAACCCAAGGCATATCGAGATCCAAGTGCTGGCAGACGAACACAAGAACGCAATTTTCTTGTGGGAACGCGACTGCTCCATGCAGCGACGCCATCAGAAGATCATTGAAGAGGCGCCTGCGCCTGAACTCAAACCCAGATTGCGCGACAAGATCGGCGAGCGTTGTGCTGAGGCCTGCGTCAAGATGGGGTATCGCGGTGCGGGGACCTTTGAGTTCTTGTTCGAGAAGGATGAGTTTTACTTCATCGAAATGAACACCCGCGTGCAAGTGGAGCACCCGGTGAGCGAGATGATTACTGGCGTGGATATCGTTCAAGAGCAAATTCGCGTGGCAGCGGGGCATCGCCTTCGCTACCGGCAGAAGGATATCCAACTGCGAGGACACGCTATTGAGTGTCGCATCAACGCAGAAAACCCAACGAGTTTCGTTCCTTCACCGGGGCGCATCACTCGATTTCACGTCCCCGGCGGCCCCGGGATTCGTGTGGACTCACACGTCTATGCGGATTACTTTGTGCCACCCCATTACGATTCGCTCATCGGCAAGGTGATCGCCCATGGCGACACGCGTGAGCAAGCCTTCGCGCGCATGCGCACGGCGCTTTCGGAGATGGTCGTCGAGGGAATTCAAACCAATCTGCCACTGCACCAAGAGTTGATGAACGACGCGGCATTCATACGCGGCGGGACGTCCATCCATTTCTTGGAGGAACGCATGGCGCGCCTCAAAAAGATTTCTGGCGACGCAGACTGATCATCGCGCCCCTATCGGCGCGTCATTCGGGTCATCCCCATGCCATTTCAGTCTTTCTGCATTCAGCTAGCACAGCATCAGGTGGAGGCGTTTGGCGACCTGCTCATTGAGCAAGGCGCGCTGTCGGTTTCCGTCGAGGATGCAGACGAGGGTACGGAGGCCGAACGCGCCATTTTCGGCGAGCCTGGTGCGAGTGCAGAAATCTGGCAGCGCTGCGAAATGAATGCCCTCTTCGACGCCAATGCCGATGTTCGACAGATAGCGCTCGATGTCGCCAGTGCGCTCGAGATAGACCAACTCAACTTCGCGATCGAAACAGTCGATGACGCAGACTGGGTAAGACTGACCCAGTCACAGTTTCAGCCCATCGTCATTTCGCCACGAATTGCGATCGTGCCTACTTGGCACGAGTCACCGAACCAAAGCGATGATGCGATCAATATCGTTCTTGATCCTGGTGCGGCATTCGGCACGGGCAGTCACCCCACCACGCGACTATGTTTGCAATGGCTTGAGGCCAACCTGCGCGCGGGCGAATCAGTGCTCGACTACGGAACTGGCTCTGGAATCCTCGCGATTGCGGCGATGAAGTTGGGGGCTGCCAATGCCGTTGGCGTAGATATTGACCCCGCAGCGGTAGAAGCCGCACGCTACAACGCAGCGCAAAACCAGGTCGAACTAACGTGCGCTACCGTCGAGCAGGCGGTTGGCACGGTAGCAGATGTGACTCTGGCGAACATCCTCGCTAACCCCTTGAAGGTTCTCGCCCCTCTCCTCGCGGCGCGTACACGTGCAGGCGGTCGGCTAGTGCTCGCTGGCTTGCTGGACGAGCAGGCTGAGGATCTCATCGCCATCTACGCGCCCTACTTCGCGCTACAGGTCTGGCAACGAGCCGAAGGGTGGACGTGCTTGGCGGGCACCCGTCACCGCTAGCGAGTTCGCGGTTCCCGCCCTACAAGCTAGAATCCGCGCATGCTTTTATCGACCTGCCCCAACTGCAATGCAAGATTCCGGGTTGCACCTGAGCAGTTGAATGTCCGTCAAGGGCATGTCATGTGCGGCCGCTGTCGCCATGTGTTCAATGCATTTGAGTCTCTGAGGCGCGTCGAAGACGAGCCCGAACAAGAGCCAATCGATTATGCGTTGGTGGCCGGCGCGGCGGCCAGTGATGTGGCTCGTGACGTGGCGCGCGAGGACGCGCCAGAGCCGATCGCTGATGAACACACCGATGAGCAGGAGGCGCTCGACCCACCGCCAGTACCGACGCAAGCGGTGTCGCGCTTGGACGAGCGAGAACAGATTGAAATTGCGGGCGTGCAATTGCCGCCTCCCGTGCTAGCCGAGGAAGAGCGAGTCGACGATGTTTTCGACGGCAAGATCGCGGAAGCCGCAGCGCCCGACGCGGTTGCAAGCTTAAGTTCTGATGCTCCCGATTCTCGGGAGCCAACTGTCACTGCGCCAGCAGACGCGATCGCGATACCCGATAGCTTCCGTCCAGCAACTGCGAATCCTCTGATCAGTGGAAAGCTACCGACGCGGCGAAAGCCATCGTGGATCTGGCGTTGGTTAGCCGCTTGTGCCGCTCTAGCCTTGTTGGCGCAGGTCGCGTACCAACTTACACTCGTATACCGCGCCTGGACAGTCGAACACCTACCCCAGGTCGCCTCTGTACTGACATCGGTTTGCGATAGGGTCGGATGCGTCATGCCCCTAGGGCGTGACGTTAATGCCATAAAGGTGGAGTCTTCCGATTTGGTGGAGCAGCCTGGAAAGCCTGGTCGGATTCTGTTATCGGCGATTGTCGCGAATAGAGGCGCTGTTAAACAAGCGTTCCCCGTTCTGGAAGTTGTGTTGACCGATGCCAAAGAGACAGTCATCGCTAGTCGTGTTTTGGAGCCAGCGGCCTACCTCGGTCGCGTGCCAACTCAAGCAGAAGGCATCGCGCCTAACACCGAGCTCTATATCAACTTGAACCTAGATCTGAGTGGTGGTGCAACGGCATCGGGCTACGCAGTGCGCGTGTTCTACCCGTAACCGCCGAATTAGATCTGCTTCGTTTCAGACCTACTTCGTTTCGAAGGTGTCGCCCTTAATGAACATCCATGTACGTGTGATGTGGATGACGTCTGTGTCGCGGCGGATGTTGTCCGGAAACTTATCGTAAGGTGCGGCTAACTGTACGATGCGTTTGGCCGCGTTGTCGAGTACACGCTTACCCGAAGAGCGGTTGATTTCGATTGACTCCACCTCGCCGTTGGCCTTGATGGCAACCGTCAACTGCAGTTGACCATGGATGCCGCGGGTCTTGGCTTCTTCTGGGTAATTCAAATTGCCGACGTGCTCAATCTTGAGGCGCCAGTTGTCCACGTACTGCGCAAATCGGTACTCTGCTGTGCGCGCACCGATGAACTTGCGTTTCGGCCGCGTCTGGTATGCGTCATAAGCTTTGGATAATTCGGCTTCGAGTTTCTCGATCTCAATCGATTTCTTCATGAGATCAGACGGCGAAACCGGATCGGGTGAGCCGGCTGGCGTCGCCTGATTTGGGTTGATCTTCGCGGCCGCCTTGGCCTGAACCATCAGCGCCTTCATTTCGGCTTCTAGCTGGCGCACCCGCTCTTGTGCAGCCTGCATTTCATTGGGCGCCGCTGCCTGCTCCATCGCCGGCAACGGTGTCTTGGCGCGGCGGCGCTCATCGGTATTGCCGCCCCCGTCAAGATTGGCCTGCGCAAGCGCGTCCGCACTTAACGGCCGTGTGTCGGACTTCGAGTTCACCAACACAACATCCATGACGTTATGTGGTGGCGCAAATCGCTGTGCATCGATAAGCGTAAAGCCGATGCCCACAACGATGAACAAATGGAGGCTGAGCGAAATTGCTGCCGCCGTCTGCATCGGAATCGAAAGCGCGATTGCGCGCTGGATGGAGATGGCGACTGGCGGCGGGGGGAGGGCGGCTACCGCATCGAGGCGTGCATCGATGCGTTGGTTGATGGCGAGTGCGACTTGTCTAGGCCGCTCAAAAAACGGGTGCATCTCGCGTTGTCAGAGTGAGTCTTGCCGTCGTGTCATTGGCGCATTCTATTCGGCTTTGGTCGCCTCGGCGACCTCGGGGGTATCGGCTTCGACCACGAAGTCTCCGGCGATGTTCCAATAGTCGATGGCCTCAATTCGAACGCGCACCGGGCGACGAGGAGGCAAACCGGGGCTCGTTTTCATCCGCACGACCATTGGCAGCGAGTTTGCACGAACCAACTCTTCCCGAATGATGCTGCCGAGAAAGTGCGTTTCACCTTGTTGTTCGAGGAAACGCAGCGACCAAAAACGCTCCATCGCACGCTGAAATTCAGCGTAGGCGTCATATGTCAAATCGAACTGGCGCGCGATTTCGTTTAGGAATGGCGCCCGCCGCGGATACGGGGGCGCCTGCCGCTGAATCAATGCCACTAACTGACGCTGATTGATAAGGTCAACATAGCGGCGTAACGGCGAAGATGACCACGCATAGTGCGCGACGCCTAGCCCTTCATGTGGCAATGCGTCGGTCGTCATGCGCGTCTTCATGTTTTGCTGGACGCGATAAATGCCGCTGACTTGATTGTCCGCCAGCAACTTGCCCCACTGGCTGTTGGCGAAAATCATGAACTCAGCGACGATCGTATCAATGGGACTACCGCGCTCACGCTGGGAGATCGCGACGTGGCTACCATCGGGTGCGATGTCAAAGTTGTAGTCGATATAGTCAACCGCGTCCTTCGCGCCGCGCGCGGCCTTCAGAGAAGTTGCAATCCGATGCAACAACAGCAGCTCGCTACCCCACTCACGCTCGACTGTGGGTTGTGCTGCGGCAATGGTTTCTGCGGTGAGCCACGCCTCTAGCTCATGGAGGCGTAAATTGCGCACGATATGTACGCGTTCCACGGCAGATCGAGTAGCTACAAGGGCAAGCGTTTCAGCATCAAACGTGGCATAGAGGGAGACGGCCGGACGTAGACCGCCCTCGGCTAGCGTCGAGGCAGCGACGACGTCGTCTGGAAGCATCGTGATCTTGCTGCCAGGGTAATAAACCGTGGACAAACGCCCCCGAGCATGGCGATCTAACGCGCTGTCTGGGGCGATCGACAGAGCGGGCGCTGCAATATGAATGCCGACCTCTAACTGACCATTTCCGATGTCTCTGACAGATAGTGCGTCATCAATCTCTGTCGTAGCCGCATCGTCGATTGAGTACGCCTGGACAGCGGCAATTTGCAGGTCTTGGAAAGCATCCGCGGCCGGCCCGTTATCGTCGTTCGTTTCAAGGGCTGGTGAAATGCCGCGCGGGAAGTGCTCCGCAACGAATCGGCCCACATGGAAGTCGTGCTGTGCCATGAACGGCCGCCCCACATGCTGCGGCCAAGCCCCTGCGTTGAAGAACAATTGGGGCAGCGGCGTGCCGGATTGCGCCACGGCTTGTTCGCAGGCCTTGGCGATCAGCGTGTTGCGATCGGGTTTATAGAGCAACTGATTGAGATGAGCCCGCATTGGTTCGGGCACGCTTCCTGACAACAGTGCGTCGACCCAAGCAGCCATATCGGCTGCCTCGCGTTTCTTTCTCTCGACTGAGGCAAGTGCTGCTTTGAGGTTCTCTTCGGGCGCGCGCTGATAGCGGCCCTTGCCACGCTTGTAAAAGTACATCGGTGCAGCGTGAAGCTTGATCGCGCAGGCGGCTGCTTCGGCGGCAGAAGGTTTGTGCCCGAAGTAGTCGAGGGCTAGTGAATCAAATCCGAATTCGGCCGGGCCGCAAACTTCGTAAAGGAACTGCGGGTCAATGTCGGCGGCGAGGCGCTCTGCTTCAGGCAATAACTCCGCGAGCGCGCTTTCGAATCGCAACAGGACGACATTCGACTTAATCTTGCTACGCTTGCCGCTAACGGCTTCGACCTGCAAAGATGTGCCGATGTCTTCCATCACCCGGGCAACCTTGAAGCCACCATCTTCTTCGTAAAGTACATTCATGACAGTGGTGGTCGAGCGCGTCTGGCTGATCCAGCGCAAGGGTGCAGGAGAGGCGAAATTATAGCGACGCGTCCCGAGTATGCGCCGAGTCCGCGTGGAGAAATCGGCGTAACGCGGTCAACTTGGTCGATTCGGTTACCCGATTCAGTCACACGGTTGTTCGTCGCGCAGACGGGCGACTACGCAAAGCGAGTAAGGCTTGCCGCACGCCGCTAGGGCGTCTTGGGTAAGCCTGAAAATGCAAGCACGGCGGGTATCTGCGCTGGGAATGACACAAGATCGTGACTCCCGCCTTCGATTGCAATCACACGCGCACCCTTGAGTTCGGCTTGCGTGCGATTGTGATCGAGCAACTCATCGCCAAGTTCAACAACTACCAACATATTGGCGGCGTCTACGGGCGGCCGAAGCGCATTGTCGCGAAGGAACGCCAAGTGTTGCGACGTGAACTCAAATTCCTCGCCCGTGTAGAGGTTGGTCTGCATGCCAAGGTGGTTCACTAGGCTCTCGTCCGGGTGCAACGCGGGATTGAGCAATACGGCGCGACACCCAATCAGATCGGCCAGCAGTGCTGCGTAGTAGCCGCCTAACGAAGAGCCGATGATGGTGAGTTCTTCCCGTACGCAGCGCTTGGCGAGCCGTTCGGCCTCGGCAATGGCGGCCGCCGGATCAAAAGGCAGGTTGGGCCTGAGGAATTCCCAGTCGGCGTGAATTTCGCGAAGCGCCGCTTCTAACGCTTTTGCTTTGCGAGACGCGTTGCTGGAACGAAAACCATGCAGATACAGCAGTGACCTCATTACCTAACCCGCAGATCGAGGGACAGTGCTACTTCTCTTTGCTGCTTGAGGGCTGGTTTGCCGGGGTCTTCTTGTCCTCCGGCTTGACGTAGTCGCCGATGACGCCTTTGAGGGGGCACGGCTTATAGATGGGGCACTTCGCGCAACCGGCAACGACGGCGACAGGACAGAGTTTCATGGTGGACCCTCTCAATGTGGTGATAGGCGCATCTTACGCAAGTTTCGGGGATCGGCGCAGCACGCGATGGCGCATGCAGTTCGCGGCGGTTTTCCGCAATTCACGCCGCTTTGCCGCCTTCAGTCGCAAAGGCGGCCCGCTACCAATCCTGCGCCCGCAGTATCCACCCTGTCGCATTTCGGCGCTGCTGCGATACCCAGCGCTAACAGATTCGAACCACTGCACCTTAGGAGAAGATCATGCCCCGGACTTTGCTCAACCTTGCTGCTGCTTTCACGATTTCCATCTTTGGCCTTGCTGCAAGCTCGGCCGCATTCGGCGCCGACCTGACCGTTGAAATCCGCAACGCTGGGGATAAGGGAACCGTCATGGTTGCGCTCTTCAAGCCCAGCGATCGGTGGCTCGGTCGGGCGTCAATGGGGACGGCAGCTCCTGCCCGAAACGGCGCGGTCACCGTGACCTTCAAGGATCTTGAAGAGGGCGAATATGCAATCTCGCTCTTTGTCGACGAAAACGGCAATGGCAGGATGGACACCAACCCTATCGGCATTCCGATCGAGCCCTACGCGTTTTCAAACGACGCCACTGGGAACTTTGGACCGCCCTTATTTGAGAAGGCGAAGTTCAACGTGGCCAAAGAAAACAAGTCCATCGTCATCAACGTCAAATAGGGGCCGAAGACATGAACCGACGCAGCTTTTTCACCGCAGTTGGAGCGACAGCCGCCTCGGCCGCGACAGCCTCGATGGCGCAAACAGCCTCAAGCGCCGCAACGAGGGCAGTGTTGGGCGGGCCTGCGGGCGCCAAGCCACCATTGTTCCAAGGTTCCGCGCGCATGACGCCGCTACGCGGCTACCATGGCCAAGACGTTGCGTGTGAGCGCGCCGCGATTGAGGGCAAGGTGCCCCAGGAATTGCGCGGCGTGTTCTACCGCAATGGCCCTGGATTGTTCGAGCGGGGTGCTGGTACCAACAAACAGCGGTACAGCCACTGGTTTGATGGCGATGGTCTGGTGCATGCGTGGCGGTTTACCGACCAAGGCGTGTCCCATCAAGCGCGCTTTGTGCAGACCAAGAAATTCATCGCCGAGCAATCGGCAAATGCGTTCTTGGCGCCTGCATTTGGCTCGGCGCTACCCGCGCATATGCCAGTGCGTAACAGCGACGACGTGAACACCGCGAACACAAACGTGTACAAGCTTGGTGATCGGCTCCTTGCAATGTGGGAGGGGGGCTCGGCTACAGACCTAGACCCGCAGTCGCTTCATACGCGCGGCATCGTTACCTGGTCACCCGAGCTCAAGCACATGCCTTTTTCCGCTCATCCAAAGATTGACCCTGACGGCACCTTCTGGAACTTCGGGACGATGATGGGCAAGATGGTGCTCTACCATCTCTCGCCTACAGGTGAGTTACTCAAGCACGCCGTGTTCGACGCGCCCACGGGCGGGATGGTGCATGACTTCGCGATCACGCACAAGAGTCTGGTGTTTTTGCTTCCCCCCATCGGCATCGACTATGCAGCGATGCGCAAGGGCGCCGCATTCGGGCAAGCGCTCACGTGGAACGGCAACGATTCGACGAAGGTTCTAATCGTTGATCGCAACGATTTTTCTAAACGACGCATCCTCGAAATGCCTGCATTCATGGTGTTTCACTTTGGAAACGCCTGGGAGGCAGATAACGTCATTCGCGTCGATTTCGTCCAATCGAAGAATCTCGACATCATGAGCGACTGGATGCCGCGCATGATGCGTGGCGAAACGGTCGTGCCTGACCGATCCAATCCCGCATTTGTGAAAATTGATCTCAATCGCGGCAAGTGCGACGTAGCGATGCGAGACGAGAATTGCGAATTTCCGCGTGTTGACCCGCGGGTTGTTGGTTTACGCAACCGCAATGTTTATTACCCTGTGGACAATGGCGACCGGCCGGAGGGGTTTGGTTTCACCGGTGTCATGCGAATTGATACCGAGTCCGGCAAGGTCGATCGCTACAACTTCAGCGAACAAGTTGCTCTTGAAGAGCATGTCGTTGTGCCACGACCATCGAGCGGCCGCGAGGGCGACGGGTGGCTCGTTGGCGTCGGCTTCGATGTGGCGGCGCAGCAAAGTTTTGCGACCGTTTTCGATGCGATGAACCTAGCCGCAGGCCCACAAGCAATCATTCGCCTGCCGTACTGGACGCCAGTGTGTTTTCATGGCCACTTTCACACGGCTTGAGCCGGATGGCTGCCGCCCTGATTCGCAGTTGGCGCCGTCCGAAGCACCGTTCGCGTCGCGTTAAAGCAATTGAGCGCAATTCCTGCCCGCCTGTAGCATTCGTCTGCAAGACTTCGCCCTGTGTTGGAACCACCTAACTGGAGCAAGACATGACACTCAATCCCCTCAAGGTCGTTAAGCGAATCACCAACGCAGTCGTCTACCCATTCAAGATGCTGTTTGTAGTGGGGTTGTGTTTTTTCATCAATTGGTTCACTTCGCCTGGGCACTGGTGGGTGCAGTGGGTGATCTTCGGCATGACGATCGGATTGCTGGTCACGTGGTATCGCGCGGCAAAGGCGCTAATTGCGACGATCGGCGTTGCCGCAATCGGTTACTTCGTTTATCGCTGGTGGCAGAACCGCCAGCGCATGAATGGGCAGGCCGCAGTCGAGACGGCCC
>JAJTHU010000175.1 GCA_021300055.1 Nitrosomonadaceae bacterium
GCAAGATGCTTTTGGCGATGGCGCGCGACGTTCGCGTCATCCTCATCAAGCTTGCCGACAGACTGCACAACATGCGTACACTCGATGCGGTACACGCATCGAAGCAAG
The DNA here is from genome assembly GCA_021300055.1 of Nitrosomonadaceae bacterium. Lineage (GTDB taxonomy): Bacteria > Pseudomonadota > Gammaproteobacteria > Burkholderiales > Usitatibacteraceae > UKL13-2. Next base: position 109 of record JAJTHU010000175.1, read on the forward strand.
AGCGCGTCGCGCGTGAAACCCTCGAGATCTATTCGCCGATTGCCAACCGTCTGGGCCTGAATGCGGTGTATTACGAATTCGAGGATCTCGGCTTTCGTTATATGCACCCCAATCGCTTTGCGGTCTTGGAAAAAGCAGTCAAGGCTGCACGCGGCAATCGGCGTGAAGTGGTCGGCAAAATTCTGGATGCCATTAAGCATCGGCTTGCCGAGTTCAAGGTGAAGGCCACCATCACGGGACGCGAAAAGCACTTGTCATCGATTTACAAGAAGATGCAGGAAAAGCACATCTCGTTCTCCGACGTGCTTGATATCTATGGCTTTCGCATCGTCGTCGAGGATATGCCCTCCTGCTATCTGGTGCTTGGCGCATTGCATACGCTTTACAAACCGATCCCCGGCAAGTTCAAGGACTACATCGCGATTCCGAAGGCAAACGGTTACCAATCCCTGCACACCACGCTGTTTGGGCCATTTGGTACGCCAATCGAATTGCAGATTCGTAGCACCAGCATGCACAAGATTGCAGAGGCGGGTGTGGCCTCTCACTGGCTCTACAAGACACTTGATGCGGATGTCACTAACGTCCAGCAAAAGACGCACCAATGGCTGCAGTCGCTGTTAGAGATTCAATCGGGTACGGGCGACGCACTTGAGTTTTTGGAACATATCAAGGTCGATCTGTTTCCAGACGCGGTGTACGTGTTTTCGCCGAAGGGCAAGATCATTTCACTTCCGCGTATGGCAACGCCCGTCGACTTCGCGTACGCGATTCACTCAGACGTCGGCAATCGCACGGTGGCAGCACGCATCAATGACGAACCCGCGCCATTATCGCAACCGTTGAAGAACGGCGACCGCGTCGAGATCCTGACCGACGCAGCCGGTCGCCCGAATCCCGCTTGGTTGAACTACGCCGCGACAGGCCGCGCGCGTTCGCAGATTCGCCACTACCTCAAGACGACCCAACAAGCAGAGTCAGTCGAGCTCGGTGAGCTCCTACTCATTCAGGCGGTGCGAACGCTTAATTTCGACCCGAACGACATCGGCAAGCTGCACTGGCAGCGCCTGCTCAAGGGCGACAGCGTGCGCACCAAAGAAGAGGTGCTCGCCGAAATTGGTCTGGGAAAACGGCTTGCCATTGTTGCCGCGCGTAAGTTATTCGACATCGCCGAATTAGGACAGCCTGAACATCGCCCCAAGGATGCGGTGGTGATTCGTGGCACTGAGAATATGGCCGTGCAGTTCGCCCAATGTTGCCGCCCAATCCCGGGGGACCCGATCATCGCGCAAATGAAAGGCGGACAAGGGCTGATGGTGCATACACACGATTGCCCAACGCTGCGCGTGCATGGCCCGTTTAAGTTCGACCCCGATCGCTGGGTCGATGTGGCGTGGGATCGCAGCATCAACAAACTCTTTAAGGTGGACATCCGCATGACGGTGAGTGAGGCGCGCGGCGTGCTCGCCCGGCTTGCTGCCGAGATCGCCAGTGCAAACTCCAACATTGTCCACGTGCGCATGGAAGAAGCGCTAAACGACAGTAAATATTCGACGCTGCAATTCACCATTGAGGTAAGCAACCGCCAGCATCTGGCACGCGTGCTGCGACAAATGCGTCAACTGCCGGAAGTGGTGCGCATCAGCCGCCTCAAGTCCGGCTTGCACCAAAAGAACGAAAGCAAATGGATCGAGAAATGAAGACTATCGTTGCCACCACCCACGCCCCAGCGGCCATTGGCACCTACTCGCAAGCAGTCACCGTCAGTGGTGCGGTCAAAACCACCTATCTCTCGGGACAAATTCCACTCAACCCAAAGACGATGCAACTCGTTGAGGGTTTTGACAACCAAGTGCGCCAAGTGTTTGAGAACCTCAAAGCTGTGTGCGAGGCAGCCGGTGGCTCACTCAACGATTTGGTCAAGGTGAACGTCTATCTGCTCGATCTCGCCCACTTCGCCAAAGTCAACGAAATCATGGCCAGCTATATCCAGCAGCCTTATCCGGCGCGTGCGGCGATTGGTGTGGCGTCACTGCCGCGCGGTGCACAGGTCGAGATTGAAGGTGTGATGGTGGTCGACGCTAAGTAGCCTGCTCAAACCATTCGACGCAATTCAATCGCGCTGAATGCGTCAATAATGCGGCTATGCCGCGCACCGCAAAGCCCCCGCTAACCCCAAAGGCGCCGTCTGGCCGAAAGGCCACGAAACCCGCCGCCGTAACGGCAACCAGCGTCGCGCAAAAACTTGCGCAGATCGGGTTGCGCAACGATTGGGATTTCGCCTTGCACCTACCGATCCGCTACGAGGACGAAACGCGCATTACCCGGGTGCGCGATGCGTTCAGCGGTGAGGATTGCCAACTACAGGCGGAGATTGTGCGCAACGAAATTGCCTACCGGCCTCGCAGACAGTTACTTGTCGAGGCGCGCGATGGCGACGAGACGCTGTACCTGCGCTTTCTGAATTTTTACGGGTCCCAAGTAAAGCAGCTTGCGCCTGGCAAGTGGCTGCGCCTGTTTGGCTCTGTGCGGCAAGGATTCTTCGGCGCGGAGATGGTGCACCCGCGCTATCGCGTCGTTCAACCCGACGACCCTTTGCCCGAAGCGCTAACGCCTGTGTACAGCTCAACCGCAGGTGTTTCGCAGACGGTGATGCGCCGCTTTATCGACCGCGCGATCGAAAACATCGAGCAGACGTCGAGTTTCGACGATGCGGTGCCCGAGGCGATACGACGCAAATTGGATTTGCGCGGCTTTAGTGAATCTGTCCTTGCGCTGCACCGGCCGTCGGTGAGCGCGCCACTCTCGGCACTCGCCGAGCGCAGCGACCCGGCGTGGCGGCGCATCAAGTTTGACGAACTCCTTGCTCAGCAGCTTGCGATGCGCAAGGCGCGAGCCGCACGCGATGCCAAATCGGCACCGGCAATGAAGGCGGGTGGCAAGCTGAGCGCGGGGCTGCGTGCGTCATTACCGTTCAAACTCACCAATGCGCAGGAGCGTGCCGCGGCGGAAATTGCGACGGACTTGCAGAAAGTGCATCCGATGCAGCGCTTGCTACAAGGTGATGTCGGCTCCGGCAAGACCATCGTGGCCGCACTCGCAGCGGCGCAAGCCATCGATAACGGCTTTCAGGTGGCCATGATGGCGCCGACGGAGATTCTCGCGGAGCAGCACTATCGCAAGCTCGCGGCGCTCCTCGTGCCACTGGGCGTAACTGTCACGTGGTTAACCGGCAGCCTGAAGGTGCGCGAAAAGCGCGATGCGCTCACTGCGCTGGCCTCCGGCACCACACAGTTGGCGATCGGCACACATGCACTTTTTCAGGACGGTGTTCAATTCGCGAACCTAGGGCTTGCCATCATCGATGAGCAACACCGGTTCGGCGTGGGCCAGCGCTTGGCGCTACGTGAAAAAGCAGCTACCAAGACAGGTGCAAGCACCAACGGCGTCGAAGAAGCACACCAACTCATGATGAGTGCGACGCCGATCCCGCGCACCTTGTCGATGAGCTATTTTGCGGACCTGGATGTGTCCGTCATCGACGAGTTGCCGCCGGGCCGCACACCAATCATTACCCGATTGCTCGCAGACAACCGTCGTGATGAACTGCTCGAACGCATTCGCGCCGCGTGTGCGCATGGCGGGCAAGCGTACTGGGTCTGTCCCTTGATTGAAGAAAGTGACAAGTTGCAGTTGCAGACGGCAGTCGATACGTTTGAACGCATCCGCACAGACTTTCCTGATCTTCGCGTCGGTCTGGTCCACGGGCGGATGAAGCCTGCCGAAAAAAACGAAGTCATGGCGCAATTTCTCGCCAACCAGATTCAGCTAATAGTCGCGACGACCGTGATTGAGGTCGGCGTTGATGTGCCGAATGCCAGCATCATGGTGATCGAACATGCGGAGCGCTTCGGACTTTCGCAACTGCATCAGCTTCGTGGTCGTGTCGGTCGTGGCGCACGCCAAAGCGCCTGTATGCTGCTCTATCAATCCCCTCTCGGCGAGATAGCGCGCGCGCGACTCAAGGTGATTGTTGAGAGCACGGACGGCTTCGAAATCGCACGACAAGACTTGTTGCTGCGCGGCCCCGGCGAGCACCTCGGCGCGCGTCAATCGGGCGCGCCGCTGCTGCGCTTTGCCGACATCGAGCGCGACATCGACCTACTAGAAGCCGCGCGCGACGCCGC
>JAJTHU010000176.1 GCA_021300055.1 Nitrosomonadaceae bacterium
GAGTTCGTCGATGGTGACGTAAACCAATCGGTCGTTAAACGATGCGCTGATGCTGCCGATCACGTACTCGTCTGTTAGTCCAGCGTTATCGAGTTTGCTGCAGCGAGAGCCAACAGGGAGCGACGCCCAACCGGCAGGCATGGGAATGGCATCCAGAAAGTCGCGAGGCATGCCGAGCGAAGCGGGGCGCGCTTGTGTTCTGCCCTCGGTTGAAATGGGCGGCCCTGGCATGACGAGAACAAAGGCCACTCGGTCACTGATGATGCGGCCGCCCGCATCACACACCTTAAGCCATGGCCATGCGGGACCAGTTGCTTGTCCGCACCCCACAAAACTCATCACCGTGCGTGAGGCCGTTTGCGAATTCAACACCTGCATGCAATCAGGGCTCACCAAGTTCTGGCTGGCCGCATACCAAGGTACTAGGCCTGCCGGATCCCGTTGGCTGACGTCTGGGAGGTCGAAGCCGAGTGAACTCCAAGGCAATCGGCCTAGGCAGCGCAGATTGGCGCTCGCGCCGCTAGCTATGCTCAACGCAGGCAAGCCGTTGACCCGCGCGGCATCGAAACAACCCGAATCCTGCAAACCATCGTAGTTCGCGTTTTGCAGGGTGTCCGGTGCAAGCATCTGACCGGAGCGCGTGCCACCACTCATTTGCGCCACCGAGTAGCCGATGATCGCGGCGCGCGCGCGCATCAGCACATCTGCGGCCATCTCGGATTCGGCAAGTCTTCGTTCGCTGCGCCCACTGCCCGCGACCGTCACGAACATTGCCACTGCGCCGACGGTCAACACAGCGAGCAGCGTCAGTAGGACTGCGTAGCCAGCGTGAACGGGCCGCGCTCCAATGGGTTTTCGCAAATCAAACACAAGCATCCACGGGGGTTTTCAAGCAAAAAACGCTTGAAAAAGCGCGCCAAATAAGGGCTTTTAACTTAGAGGGCGCGCGCATCAGGCGTAGACTCAGCGCGCCGGATTTTCCCGGCTTGGCGCACGGGGTGTGTCGCGAGCGGCGCGACGCGGTGATTTGGCGTCAGCATTTGGGGCGGTCGTCGCGTCAACCACCTTTGCCTTGAGTTCCGGCCCAATCATGGCATTGGGCACGATGGGGTCGCGCGCTTTCGGTGCGACCACGCGCGGCGTGCCATTTATCCAGTAGGTCGTCCGACCGCCAACCTGCCGCATCACGCCATCGAGTGTCGGCGCCAGGCTGATGCCCGCGTCGAGCTCATCGGTCGACACGCCGCGAGCACGTGCGCGATCGAGGCGCGCACGCTCGTCTTCGCTAAAAAACAGCCGGTCAGTCAGGAGCGGTGATGGTCCTGGCTGTGTGATGCGCACAGGCGTCGCAGACTTGGGTGGCTCTGCAGTCGCATTTGGCTGGCTCGCGGCCGCTTGTGCGGGCGGCGTACTGGATGGTTGCGCGGATGCGGCCAGCACCCACGTACAAAACGCAGCGTGCATGCAGCCGCGACCCAGCGATGTCAAATTCGCGAATGAAGGTTTCATGGCTTGCCCTTCACGCTTCCAGAGAGTGCACTCTCTTTCGCTGGGGTTGCGGGCGGCGCGGCGCGCTTATCGGCGAGCGTAATCCACTCCATCGAGCAACTCGCTTCGATTCCCGCGACCAACTTAGCAGGGGTGTCCACACCGCTTGCTCGCTCTGGCGCGTCTGGCGCTGCTGGAGCTTTGGCTGCCACGAGCGACGCCTGCGAGCGCTGAATGTGGCATTTGTCCGTTTGAAAGATCCCGCGCTGAAGTCGAGAGAACTCGTCAAGGAACGCGAACATGTCGCGGTCATGCACTGCCTTCGCCCGGATCTTGATCCGCGTCCCAAGCGCATCGATCGCCGCAAGGTTCATACCACCCGCCAAGGTCAGCGAGCGTTGTGGGGAGAGTTCGTACTCGAGTGAGAGCAAGCTGTGGCGACGCTTGAGCTGATCGAGCGCGTCGACGAAATCGAGTCGTTGCTCGGGCACGAATACACCGTGCGCGATCAACGCCGTATAGGTGTCCTCGGAGTTACGCAAATCATCGCGTTCGCGTTTGGCATTGGCGAGTCGCGCCTGCACGTCGCCGAGGGTGCGCATGGATTGCTGATCGTCACGCTTCTCAGCCTGCCAGTAGAAGTAGCTACCGAGCACCAAGAATACTGCGACGCCGATGCCAGCCACCAACGTCAGGTACGCGAACTTGAGCGCGCCGAATCCCTCTCGTGTAATTGCGCTCATACGCCACCTACATCTTTGGTTAGCGCGATGGCAAAGCCAGCTTGCTGATTAATCGTTGGCGGCAACTCTTGAACCTTGAGTGTGACACCAAGTCCGACATCGACGGGAACACGAATCAAGCGGACTTTTGTATTTGGCAAGGCTGATAACTTGGCCACTAGTGCGTCAATCTGCAGGAGCGCTTTACGTGTATTGCCGTCGAACGGTCGAATCATCGCGTCGAGCACGACGCTTTGGTAGCGATTGCCGGGAAGTGGCGGGTTGGCTGGGTCTACAGGCGTTGCCGCGGGAGTGGGCGGCGCGCTGGCACTTGGTGTGGCACGGCGCTCCGACGAAATCGCCTGTGGTGAACTAGCGCCGGAGGCAGGGGGCAGGCTCGGCGTCGCATCCGGATTGTTACTCACCATCCATGCGAGTTGAACCACTTGCACATCTGGGAAGTCGTTTAACACACGACCGAGGTCCAGCGCTAACGGCGTGGGTGAGGCGGGGTGCGGTCGGATCTGCGAATTGAAAAATGCGCTGGTGTCGCGCACGGTGTCCGTGCCCATCTTTTGCAAGCGCATTGAGTTGACGACCGCTTGATAATCGTTTTGTAACTGGCGCTCCTGCCGCGTGCGAGCTTCGATTTCGTTCGAAATGCGTGTTGCTTGGTACATGTTAAAGCCTGTGCCGCCGGCACCAATGGCGACGATGGCCGCTGTCAAGGAAATCAACGCGAGCCGGATGCGTCGATAGGTGGCAAAGCGCGTCTCCTCTCTGCTGCCGAAGTGGTTTTCCACGCGGCTTTGTGCATACAAATGACAAAGCAATTGCTCAGCGTGTGACGATGTCGGTTCGCTCGCCATGCGAAGTTTCTTCGCAAGCTCGCCAATCTCGACGAAGCGATAACGCAACATCGGAAACCGCCGAATTGCATCGCTCATCATGCCGCGATCACGCGCGTGGACGAGCATACAAACTTCAAGCGAGTCTTGTTCGCCGAAAGTGTGCAAGCTATCGAGGTATTGCCAAGTGCGACTGGTTTCGGCCGCGATCAAATCGCCGACAGACTTTGCCTCGTCGTAGATGATCGGTGTGAGGCGGCTGAACTTGATTTGACCGTCGTTGAAGTACGTCTGACGCAAACCAAAATCAGGGACGATGGTGACGAGCAGCGAGTGCTTCGAGGGAGTGTCTAGCTCCTTGAGCAATCGCGACGACAGCACGGCCGAAGACGACACGGCCAGCAACGGCACTTGCAGCTTTTCAAGCTGGGAGATGAGTGGCTTGAGGAAATCTGCGTTTGTGACCGCATGGAAAAACACACGATCATCGCGTCGACCTTCGGCCTCACGGCCTTGAACAAGCGCGTGTCGGTACGGCGAGATCCGATAGAGCTGCGATAGCTTGCGCTCGAGTACCGCGTCCTGATCGCCGCCGCGCAGGTGCGGCACGGTATCGGTACGGAAATCTTCCTCGATCAGATCGGTGATGACCGTTGTCGGAACGGACGAGTGACGCGATAAATGCTCGGTGAGCTTTGGGCTCTCAATATCGGCGACGGGAAATTCACTGCGCACAGCACTGCTGCCTCGCCCTAATAGCAGCGAAACAATCTTGTCATTGGTGACGTACAGGAAATGCTGGCTCACGAGTGGATTCCGGTGCTTAACGGATGGCGGTCTTGGAAATAACGTCGTACATCGGCAGGAAGATCGTCACCAAAATGCCGATCAAGATGCCACCGAGCACGACCGTCAGAATGGGCTGAACCAACTCCTGCAACTTCGACATCGTCTCTTTGACTTCGCGGTTGTAGAAGTAGCTTACGTTGAGTAGCGCCGCATCAAGCCCACCCGTTGACTCGCCGACCTTGAGCATGCGTAGCACCAGGGGCGGAAACATTCGCGCGTTCTGAAACGCCTGTGTGATAGCCGTGCCGTCATTGATGTCGCGCCCGACACGTTGCAGGCCTTCCTCGAGCACGCGATTGCCCACAATTTTCTCGGAGATCTGAATGCAATCGAGAACGCCAAGCCCGGACTGGTACATCAACGCAAAGTAGGTCGAGAAACGCGCCAAGATGATCTTCTCGGTGAGCGGCCCCATGATTGGTAGCTTGAGGGCAAGGGCATCGATGCGGTAGCGCACCTCTTCACTAGTGCGCGCGAGAACAAATAGCACGACTACTGCAACGATTGGGGTGCCGAGACACAGATACCAATACTTCTTCATGAACGCTGAAACGGCGATAAGCGCCAGCGTCGCCTGAGGAGGATTGGGCGTCAATGCCTTCATCGTAATCGCGAGCTGCGGCACGAGGAAAATCATCAACGCGAACACCACGCCGATGATCACGGTGCCGGCAAAGATCGGATACATCATCGCTTTCTTAAGCTGCGAGGCCAGCTCGTCTTGCCACTTCAGGTTCTCGGTGAGCTGTGTCAACACCTCGGGCAATTGACCGGCTTGTTCGCCGGTGCGAATCAAGGCGACGAACACCGTGTCGAACGCCTGCGGGTGATTGGCCATTGCCTCTGAAAGCCGCAAACCACCTTCGATGTCTTCAAGCAGGCTCGCCACAATTTGCTTGAACGCGGGGTTCTCAACTGTATCGCGCAAATCCGTCAGCGCTTCGACGATCGGCACGCCTGCGCGCAACAACTGATCCATATGGAAACAAAACGTAATCAGTTCTTTACGCGCGATCCGCGTCGCACGCGAGAGGGCGGATTTTTTGACCGTCTCATAAGTGATGAGGTCGAGATCCATCCGCTTCAAACGAAGCTCTAGATCGACCACATTGGCAGCGTCGACATCGCCGGTTTGGATGATGCCTTCGCCGTCGATCGCGCGGTAGCTAAACGAGGCCACGATTCGCCCTATTCATTTGCTCGTCTACTCGATTCTGTCGGTGAGGTCGACGATACGCGAAATTTCATCGAGATCGGTCTCACCTCGCAACACACGCGAGACCGCATCTTCTGCCAGCGTGCGGAAGCCACGCTTGCGTGCAGTGTCGCGAATCTCTTTGGCGGTGGCGCGTCGTGCGATGAGTTCGTCAATCTCGGAGTCCATCTTGAAAAGTTCCATGATGGCCACACGGCCCTTGTAGCCGGTGTTGTCGCAGGCCTCACAACCAACGTGGCGATAAACCTCGCCCGTCCATGATTCAGCGACACCCAAAATGCGGCGCGTCGCTGCGTCGCTCGGTTTTAATGGCTCTTTGCAGGTGTTGCACAGACGTCTAACCAAGCGCTGCGCGACCACACCGATGATATTGCCCGCCATGATGTCGGGGAGCACACCCAGGTCTTGCAAACGCGGGATCGCGCCGATGGCCGAGTTGGTGTGCAGTGTGGAATACACTTGGTGGCCCGTCATCGCGGCACGAAACGCCATTTCGGCCGTGTCTTGATCGCGGATCTCACCAACAAGGATCACGTCCGGATCTTGGCGCATCATCGATCGGATGCCGCTTGCAAAGTCGAGCTTGGCTGACTCATTTACCGAAGTCTGTCGGATCATCGCCATCGGGTACTCGACCGGGTCCTCGAGCGTCATGATGTTGACGCCCTCGGTATTCACGTGGTTCAGGATCGAATAAAGCGTGGTCGTTTTGCCTGAGCCTGTCGGGCCGGTGACCAGAATGATTCCCTCAGGCCGCGCCATCATCAAACGCAGCATCTTGAGTTCGTTTTCTCCCAAGGCCAAGTCATCAAGCGGCACGATGCCTTTTTGGCGGTCGAGGATACGCAGCACGACGTTCTCGCCGTGCGTTGTCGGCTGCGCGGCCACACGGAAGTCGACCTGTCGTCCCGAGAGTGTCAGCGAAATGCGTCCGTCCTGTGGTGCGCGAGTTTCCGCGATGTTCATGCCTGAAATCACTTTCAGACGGACCACCATCGCGCTCCAATAGTTCTTGTGCAACGAGCGAATCTGACGGAGCACGCCGTCGATGCGATAGCGAATACGCAAGAAGCCTTGCTCAGGCTCAAAGTGGATGTCCGACGCGCTGCGCTTGACCGCATCCGCGAGCAGCGCATCGACCAAGCGCACCACCGGCTGGCTGTACTCGTCGAAATCGGTCGCCATGCTCTGGTAATCGATTTCGCCGGTTTCGATTTCGTTCAGGATGCCGTCGATCGACAACTCGAAGCCGTAGTGCTGCTCGATGGCGATGGCGATATCGGATTCGCGCGCCAGAACTTGCTCAATGCGCACGTCATCGCGTAGCAGTACGCGAATCTGGTCGAGTGCGACAACGTTGGTCGGGTCGGCAACGGCGAGCAGCAACTTGCGGCTCTTGCGGTCGTAGTCGACAGGAAGCACCTGATAGCGCTTGGCGACTTCTTTGGGCACCATCGCCAGCGCAGCGTGGTCGATGATGGTGTTCGACAGATCGACCGCAACCTGTCCAAGGCTCTCGGAAAGCGTGTCGCGAATCGTGGCTTCGGTAACGAAGCCGAGGGTTACCAGCGTTTTGCCGAGCGGTGCCTTGCTCTTGCGTTGCTCAACCAGCGCGATATTGAGCTGATCCTGCGAAATTACCCCGCGCGCAAGCAGACTCTGTCCGAGCGGTAGCTGCGAAATTGGGGCGTTCATTTGATTCATCTTTCGCTCGGGTGATTGCAACCTCGGCGCCTAGCTGGTGGCCGGACACTGGCAGCAGATTGTACCAATCGAGCACGCTCACTAGCGGGCGGCGGGCTCAATCTTGTCAGCGGGGGTTGCGGTCTCGCTCAGGTTACGAATTCGACGTTCAACTTGCGCACGATCAAACTGCCCACCGGCTCCAGCGGCAAGCGCGCGCCGATAAAAGTCGAGCGCGGTCCGCGACTGACCGAGTTGATCTAGGCTGACCGCCAAGTTGTAGAGGTAGTCGGGATTGCGCGGCGCTAGCCGTGCGGCCTCAAAGTAAGCTTGCTGCGCCTCAGTCCAGCGGCGCGTCTCTGCGTAGATGTTGCCAAGCAAGAATTGCGCTGCCGCGTTGGAAGGATCCTGCGACACGATGATGCGCAACTCGGATTCGGTGGCGGCACGCCCACTACCGCTTCCGCCGCGTGGCATGAATTCAGATTCGATGGCGACCAACGCCGCAGACGCGACTGCGTTGCGCGGGTCAAGCTCCAATACGCGGCGATAGTGCTTTGCTGCGAGGCCGAGCTCTTCGGGCTTGCGACCTGAGCTGCTTCTGGCCAAGGCCGTTGCGAAGCCCAAATGTGCATCGATATCGTTGGGGTTTGCCGCGATTGCCTCAGCATAAGAGCGCTTTGCGGCAGCCCAATCGCCAGCAAGCAGGGCAGCGTACCCAACTGAGGTGGGCGCTGAGGGCGGCTTCTGCTCGGTTGGCTTGGCCAACGTTAGCTGAACCCGGCGCGACGCGGGCGGCTCAGGTAGCGATTCAATCTTGCGCGCAACAATTTCACGCGGGGTTTCTGTCGCTTCTTTGGCTTTTGGTTTTGCGGGGCCGGGGCCGATCTTGCTCAGTGCAACCACTGGTGCTTCGGATTGTGGCGGTAGCAGTGGCGGCAGTGGTGCTTCACTTTGATCCTTGAGGGGCTCTGCGGGAGGGGGCGCGGTTGGCGTGCCGCCTGGTGTCGCAATGGCTGGCGCCTTAGTGACACTTCCGCTGGCGATGGTCGTCGGCGGAACTGGCGACGGCGCGGCGGACGGTGAGCGAGCAGCGGCGGAGGGGCGCGAAACTTTGTTGATTTCTTGCCAAACATACCACCCCCCTCCAGCTACACCTGCAAGACAAACAGCGACGACTGGCAGCATCCAAGCTGGCCGCGACCCCGAAGTAGCTTGGGCGTGCTTGACCGCAAAGGCGTTGTTAATGGCTCGACGCTTCGCCTCGACATCAGGTTGGCTGGCGTCTGCGTTTGACGCCGCCGACCCGGTGGGCGCCAGTTCGAGCTCTGGTGACGGTGGTTTCTTGGTGCCGATGCGCGCTGCACGAAACGCGGCAGTCGCAGACGACACGTTGGTGACGAGCGGCTTTTGTTGCGGCCCCAGCTCGCTCTCGATCATCTGTTCGAGCGTCAGCGGCGTTGCGGGCACGGTCGCATTGACAGTGCCGCGCGTATCTTCCGCGGGCTTAGCAGGCATGGCCGGCGCGGCGGTCGTTTCGCGCGACGGCGATACCGCCTCTTCGAGAGACAGCTCGGATGCCTTCGCGGGGGTCGAGGCTGCAGGCACCGAAGCGCCTGTGCCTTCGAGATCCGGCGCTTGCGCTCCGGGCGCGTCATCGCTCTGACCGGATTCGGCTTTGGCGCGTTTGGCTTCTTCAGCACGTTTGAGCGCGTCCAGAAGCAGGCTCACAACAGCTCCTTATTGACGTGGCGTAACCGGGTCGGGAATGACCGGATTGGGAATCGGGATGATGGGCTCAGCCTCCTTAAAGAAGCGACCATCAGGCAGGAAGCGGCGGTACTCTTCCAGATCGGTCTGTACGCTGGCATCCTTGAGTACCACCGGTCGAATAAACACAACGAGCTCAGATTTCGTGCCACGATCGTTACGGTAGCTCACAGCATCGCCAAGTATCGGAATGCGTGAAAGCACTGGCAAACCATCTCGTGCGGTGCGGAAGCTATCTTGCATCAGCCCACCCAACACCGTTGTTTGTCCGGACCCGACTCGTAGCACCGTTTCGAACTCACGTGTCTGGATGATCGGAAACGGGCTAGGGATGGTTCGCGTGCGATTCGGACCGTCTGCCACCACCAAGCTGGGGTTCGGATCTTGAACTGTGCGCAAAATTTTGGTGATGCTCGGGCGAATGTTCAGCGTGACGATGTCGTTCTCGCCGATTTGCGGCGTGATGCTCATTACGATGCCTTCGGGTACGACATTCGGCGTAGAGGTGTACGCAACAACCCCCGCCGTTGTCGTTCCGCCCGGTGTCACTTCAGCCTTGATGGTGAAGTAGACCGTATTCTCAACAACCTTCATGACGGCAGTCTGGTTGTTTAGCGTTGTCGTGCGTGGGCTTGAGAGCACCTTGGTGTTGCCGAAAGAGCTCAGGAGCTTGATGGTGCTCGAGATGTTCCCACCGGCGGCCGCATTGGGATTCGAATAGGCGACGGAAAAGAATCTGCTGTCGAGATTGGTGCCTGTCGGTGTGTCGTTCGATCGCGTGAGCACTTGGCGGAACGAATAGCCTAGCCCTTCCAAACCAAGCGCCGACCAATCAACACCCGACTGGTACGCGTCATTGAGTTCGACCTCGACAATGGTTGCTTCGATCAGGACTTGGCGTTTCGCCGATCCTGAGACTTGCTCGATAAATTGAGCGATTTTTTCGTGCTGACGCGAGGTGGCGCGCACTGAAATTGTGCCGGTTTCTGCGTTGACAATGACCGATGCCGCCTCACGGAACGTAAGCGTCGATTCGGATACTTCGGTGGTCGCTTCGCCCCTTGTTTCTCCGGGGCTAACGGCCGCCGCGGTCGATCCCGACGCCGCCGTTCTCGCGCCCGCACGAGTTTGGGTTGTCGCAGCTTGGAGCAGCTCTTTTTGTCTTGTGGTGGTTTCCGTGCTTCCTTTGGGCAATTGCTTGTCCGTTTCGCGGAGCAAGTCCTTGATGTTCTTTTCAAGGTTTTCCCAGAACCGGTTTTTCGCCGAATTCTCAATCTTGACGCTGGAGGTATTCGTGCCACTTGGCGTCGCCCCGCCCCCTGTGGTCCCACCTGGGGTGCCTATGACCTGGGTTTGCACGCCGAATGTGCCCACGGTGTCGCGGTTCATGTTGACGTAGTCGACGCGATAGAGACGCAGGTACGGCGAATCTGGGAGAACAGCGATGTTCGGACCTTCCACTTCCCAGCGCATATCGATCTGGCGCGACATGCGAGTCAGGATCTGCTTGATGGTCTGGTTCACGGCGTTGAGCGTGATCGTGCCTTGAATCCCGGGATGAATATCGATGTTGGTGCCGGTATCTCGCGCCATGGCCAACAAGATTTCTCTGGCTGGGACGTCAATGACCGTGACGGAGTAGCGTTTTTCTTCTGCTGACGGTTGTGGCGCGGGTGGCAATGGCACCTGACGAACTGGCGCCGGGGGCGCCTCTGCTCGGGAGCCTTGCACTGTTTCAGGTTTGGTGCGCAGATGGCTGTCGACTTTGGCAACGGGAACAGTCCCACAGCTTGCGAGAAACAGCGCAGCAACGGCCACCGTCAAGGTGGTCGCGCGAGGGCGTGACCGCGTTGCTGTTTGTTGTAGCGTTCCCCGGACGGGGTCAATCAATTGGTGATCGGAAGCGCGCACAGGTTGCTTTCTCAGCTCGGTCTCATCACGGTGTCTGCAGCAGGTCACTATGCAGGTGGACTGTTTGGATCGTTCCGATCTTGGGAACGACCCCGCAGACTAGAGCCCTATTTTTGTTGGATCCTAGTGACTTTATATGCGGAAATACCAATTAAAGCAATGAGTTGGACGAGGGTTCAATATTTTTTGTGAAGATTTCGCTGGTGTCAGGGTGACTTTGGTCGGAAGTCATCCCGAATTGCTTGGAACGACCGTGCATAGGGTCGGAATTGGGTTAGGCGGGTCGGCAGACCGGCCAGTTCGGCGCTTGCCTCAGCGCGGTCGTTGTAGTTGCCGTACAGGACGCTTACTTTGGGGTTTTCCGGTGTGCCCGAGAAATAAAGCATCACGCGGTCGGCGTTGAGTTCGCGGTTCACATTGCGAAGGTAGGCTTCAATTGCTGCGTGTTCGCGCTCGTCAGCCGTCATCAGTTGGATCGAATAGCGGGAGCGGGGAACTTGGGCGATGCGCGCCGCGTCGGCGTCCGCACGAACCCGTAGCCATTCTGGCGCGCTCGATGCGGGAGCGGCGGCCGACGTGCTTACGGCGCCTTGGTCACTTGTGGTTGCGGTGGGCGCGGGACTTGGCGCAGCCGTCGGGGCCGTCACAGCCGCCGCACTCATTGCGGCGGGGCTTCGAGCGCTGAGGCGCCCAGCGACAAACCCTAGCCCGAGACCAACAATGAGCGCGACGCCCCCTGCCAAAAAAGCCGCACGCTTCGAGGTTGTGTTGTGCTGAACGACGATCTGCGTGTCCGCGATCGCCGAACGTACCAGATCGGGTGTGATGGTGTGCGTCCCTGCCGCAAACGCGGCGAGCAGGGTCTTGTCGCAGAAGATGTTGATTCGGCGCGTGAGACCTTCAGACGCCTCGGCAATCAGCTTGAGTGACTCGGGGCCGAACAGTTCTGGCCCCTTGTAACCGGCTGCGCGTAAGCGAAAGTTGACGTAGTCCTTGATGTCGTGTGCGGGGAGGGGCAGCAAATTGAAACTATGGGTGATGCGCTCACGCAGTTGGCGCATGTTTTGCAGGGAGAGGTGTTGGTCGAGTTCGGGTTGGCCGAACAGGACGATTTGCATGAGCTTTGAGTGGCTCGTTTCGAGGTTCGACAACAGGCGAATCTCTTCTAGCGTTTCGAGGGGCATTGCGTGCGCCTCATCGATGAGAGCTACGACTTGACGCCCCTCGGCATGGATTTCGATGAGCCGCTCTTGCAGGCTGCGAATCAATTTGGTGGTCGAGATGCCCTGCGTTTCAAGATCGAGGTCGCCCGCAATCGTTGCAAGCATTTCGTCGCGCGAGAGCGAAGGCACGGCCAGGTAAATTGTCTCGACGGTCGTCGGCAGCCGCTCCATGAGTACGCGGCAGAGCATGGTTTTCCCAGAGCCGACCTCGCCAGTAACTTTGACGATTCCCTCGCCGCTGGTGATCGAGTACAGCAGCGCTTCAAGCGTTTCGCCGCGGCTCGCACCTGAGAAGAAAAATTCGGTGTGCGGTGTAATCTTGAATGGTGCTTCAGTCAGGCCAAAGTGTTCGAGATACATCGTTGATGTTCATTCTTCCATTAGTCTGAGCTTCATGGCACCGGCTATGAGTATCGAGTGCCGCGATCGGGTCAAGCACGGTGCGCGGCGAGTTTAGCACCCGACTTCGTCGACAGTCGTCTATTCGACTTCGGGTGTAACCGAGCGTTGGGTTGGCCGCAACGAGTCGAGTCGACTGTAGAGCGTCGATCGGGAGACGCCGAGTATTTTTGCTGCTTGGGTCATGTTGCCGGCGGCGATTTCGATTGCGGCGTCGATGTAGGCGAGCTCAACATCAGCAAGCTTGGATTCGAGTCTAAACAGCGCACTCTGCATGATCTGCGCTTTGGGGTCGAAAGCCGAGACAGACTGCTGCTTGTCAGTCGGTATTTCGAACTCCTGCGCCAGATCAGCCGCGCTGACCTGATAGCCCGAGTACTTTGCCGTGAGCCGGATGACGATGTTCTTTAGTTCGCGAACATTCCCGGGAAACCCGTACTGAAGCCATGCTTGGCGTGCCGCGTCGTCGAGCGAAAACGGCTTGGCATTGTGTTGCGCGCTGTACGAGACGGAGAATGCGTCTAGCAAACGCAACTTGTCCTCGCCTAGCTCTCGAAGCGGCGGCATGGAGATGCTGAGCACGGAAAGGCGGTGATAGAGATCAGCGCGGAACCTGCCCGCCTTTACTTCGGCGCGCAGGTCACGGTTGGTGGCGGCGATGATGCGCGCCCTTGCATGCCTTGATTGGGTCTCGCCTAAGCGTTGAAACTCGCCGTTTTCTAGGACCCTCAGCAGCTTTGGCTGCAAATCCATTGGCAATTCCCCAATCTCGTCGAGGAAGAGCGTCCCATCTCCAGCGTCTTCAAAGTAACCTGCTTTTGCCGCGTTCGCGCCTGTAAAGGCGCCTTTGGCGTGCCCAAAGAGTGTCGCTTCTACCAAATTTGCTGAGATGGCGGCGCAGTTCAGCGCCAAAAATGGAAGATTGGCTCGTGGACTCAGTTGATGGAGGCTTTGTGCGACTCGCTCCTTGCCGCTTCCCGACTCACCTTCGATTAGCGTCGGGAATGTGGATGCGGCGTAGAGGTCAATTTGGCTTTTGAGCTTGCGCATTGCCGAGCTCTCGCCAATGAGAAGCGCGTCATCGAGCGAGCTGTCACGCGGCTCGATTTCACCCAACTGAGCGAGCAGCATATCGCGCAACCTGCGTGGCTCGCAGGGTTTGGGGACGAGGTCAGCCGCCCCCAATGCTCGGGCGCGCCTAGCGTTTGACTGTTCGTTCTGTCCCGATAGCACCAAGATGCGGATCGCACTCGACCAGCCGAGCAAATCGCCCACCAGCTTGAAGCCCTCGGTGGGTTGATCCGTAAGCGGCGGCAAGCCGAGGTCGATCAGCGCCAAGTCCGGCGCGAATTTTCCTTCTCGCAAGAGCGACATCGCCTGGCTGCGGGAATCGCGCACTTCGACTTCAAAGTCCGACGCGAGCACAAATGCCAACGAGTCGGTGATTAACGGGTCGTCATCGACGATGAGCAGGCGCGGCTTCGCTTGTGAGGAGCGTCGTGACGCAATTGTGTTTGCCATGGCTGCTGTATCAACTCTTACAGGATCGGGTGCGCGCAACAGTAGGTTCCGCGCGACATCGAAAACGCGTTGCTGTGTGCAGGTATTGTATGCGACCCAGACTCGCAGGGGCATTCGCGACAAGTCGTGGCGGAACTCTGGACGTGCGCTGCACTCCAATGCATGTACTTTGCCTTGCCCCCGGGTTGCGAGGGGTAAAGTTCGAGCGGCGGGTGGGCCGGTTGACGCCGAATGGTAAAGTTACGTTAACAAAACACCGCTCAACGTGTCGGCGAAGCTGCTGCCGATCGCGAGAGGCCCGATGAGCAATAAGTCGTTCTGCTGCAGGGTCTTACCTTGGGCGCCCTCGTGGCCTCTGCTGAGCGCAAAGGTCCGTCGGGAGTAATTTCGGGTTCTGACCGCCTTGCCGACCGTCCCGAACTAACAATAAAGCTGGTCCTTTGCTACCAAATTCTTCGCCACCGACTGATGATGCTTGCGCCAACGTTGTCAAAATCGACAACGTCGATTTTGCGTATGGCAAGCGTTCCATCCTCAAAGGTATTTCGCTAGACGTCCCGCGCGGGAAGGTTGTTGCCATCATGGGCGGGTCTGGCTGCGGCAAGACGACTCTGCTCCGCTTAATTGGTGGGCAGCTTGTGCCCTCGGCGGGCAAGTTGCTGGTTAACGGTCAAAACGTTGCGGACCTTGATCGCGACGGGCTCTACGCAATGCGGCGCAAGATGAGCATGTTGTTCCAATTCGGTGCGCTGTTCACTGATATGACCGTGTTCGACAACGTGGCTTTCCAGTTGCGCGAGCACACGGACTTGCCAGAAGACATGATTCGCGACTTGGTGTTGATGAAACTCAACGCGGTCGGATTGCGTGGCACTGCAGGGTTGTTTCCATCAGAGCTATCGGGCGGCATGGCGCGCCGAGTCGCTCTGGCGCGCGCTGTTGCGCTCGACCCAGAAGTAATCATGTACGACGAACCGTTCGCCGGTCTCGATCCGATTTCGCTGGCGGTCGTCGGCAATACGATTCGTAGGCTGAACGATGCGCTCGGGGCGACTTCAATCGTCGTGACGCATGATGTGGTCGAGTCGCTACAGATCGTTGACTACTTGTACTTCATCTCCGACGGCTGCATCGTTGGTCACGGTACACCTGATGAGATCCGCGCGAGCCAAGAGCCGTATATCAAGCAATTTGTACATGCCGAGCTCGACGGCCCAGTTCCGTTCCACTACCCCGCGCCTCCCTATTCGGACGAACTCGGGTTATCACGCCGGGTGGGCACATGATGTCTGATCCGTTCAAGCAAATTCGCGGACTCGGTGCCCGCGGCATCGAGTTTGTGTGGCGCGGTGGTGCGATGGCGCGCTTTTTCGTGCTGGTGCTCCTGCAGTCGGGTATGAGCTTCCGCCGCTTGGGGCTGACGATTCGCGAAATCTACTTCGCCGGGGTGATGTCCCTCGTCATCATCATGGTTTCCGGTTTGTTCATCGGCATGGTGCTTGGCCTTCAGGGCTTCGAAACACTACAGAAATACGGCGCGGAAGAAACGATGGGCGTGCTGGTTGCGTTATCGCTAGTGCGCGAACTTGGCCCGGTTGTTACGGCGTTGCTGTTCGCCTCGCGCGCTGGTTCTGCCATCACGGCGGAGATCGGCCTGATGAAAGCCACGGAGCAGCTTAAGGCGATGGACATGATGGCGGTCGACCCTGTTGCGCGCGTCGTGGCACCGCGCTTTTGGGCTGGGGTCGTGTCGATGCCGTTGCTCGCGGCGATGTTCTCGGCAATGGGTATTTTTGGCGGCTACATCGTTGCTGTTGTTTTGGTGGGGATCGATGCGGGCGTGTTTTGGTCAAACATGCAAAGTGCGGTCAGCTTCAATCACGACGTGCTTGGTGGAATCATCAAGTCAATCGTATTTGGGATTGCTGTGTCGATCATCGCGACGTTCGAAGGCTTTGATGCTGATCCGACCGCCGAAGGTGTTTCGCGCGCGACGACGCGTACCGTTGTGACCTCGGCGTTGACGGTGCTCGCACTCGACTT
Organism: Nitrosomonadaceae bacterium; assembly: GCA_021300055.1. Taxonomy (GTDB): domain Bacteria; phylum Pseudomonadota; class Gammaproteobacteria; order Burkholderiales; family Usitatibacteraceae; genus UKL13-2. The sequence goes on from JAJTHU010000176.1 coordinate 15,674, forward strand.
GATGCTGACTGGCTTCATGATCAACATGAAGTAAAGCAAGGAATTTGAGGACAATATGGAACGTAAAACTATTGATCTTTGGGTGGGACTATTCCTTCTCATGGGGTTTGCCGCGTTGTTGTTTTTGGCGCTGAAGGTCGGCAACATCGGCTCCGAGAGAAATGGATCGACCTATACCGTTGAGGCACGCTTCGAAAACATCGGCGGCCTCAAACTCAAGGCGCCGGTCAAGAGCGCGGGCGTGATCGTGGGCCGCGTGACCAATATCCGCTTGGACCCAGACAGTTTCCGCGCTGTGGCCACGCTCGCCCTCGACAAGCGATTCGAGTTCCCCAAGGATACGAGCGCATCCATTCTCACGTCCGGTTTGCTCGGTGAGGTTTACATCGGACTTGATGCAGGGGGCGACGACAAAAAGCTTGCTTCTGGTGACCGTCTGCAAATCACACAGTCGGCGGTGGTGCTCGAGCGATTGATTAGTCAGTTCATGTTCAACAAAGCAGCCGAAGGTCCGTCGGACAAGAAGTAAACGATTCGACTTGCGGCGCGTTAGTCGATTCTGATTGCGGATCATGCACAAAATTCGCATCGGGCAACTCGGCAAGTTGGCAATCTCCAAAATCGAAAGTTCATGTTATGAAGCGAGTAGCGATGAAGAGCACCATGGGTTTTCTGTTCAGTACTTTGGTTGGTGTGGTGCTGAGCGTTTCCGCGTTTGCAGCATCGGCTCAAGAGAACCCAGACGAGTTAGTTCGCAAAAGCACGACAGAAGTGCTGGCGGCACTGCGCGCGGATAAAGAGTTGGCGGCGGGTGATCCCGCGAAGGTTGAGAAACTCGCGAACGAAAAAATCCTTCCTTATTTCAATATGCCGCGTATGACCCAGCTTGCCGTGGGTCGCTCTTGGCGTGATGCAACGGAAGCGCAAAAGACTGCGCTTATTAACGAGTTCCGCCGCTTGTTGGTGCGAACCTATTCGTCGTCGCTTTCCCAGTTTCGCAACCAGACGATCGATGTTCGTCCACTCAAGCTCGCTGCGAGCGACACCGAAGTTGTCGTGAAGACGGTGATCAATCAACCTAGCGGGCAGCCCATCCCAATCGACTACTCGATGGAGAAGTCCAAAGACGGCTGGAAAGTCTACGATGTGCTGATCGATGGCGTGTCGTTGGTCACTAATTACCGATCTTCGTTTGCGACCGAGATCAAGAACACGGGCATCGACGGCTTGATCAAATCCTTGGCAGATCGTAACGCCAAGAACGCAGCGCGCAAGTAGCACCCACCCTCAACCTGATTACTTCTGCACCGCGATGCCCGCTCCGAAACCGCCCATCGATCCCGCGACGTTTACATCCACTGTCGTCGGCGAAGTATTGATGCTTGATGGCGCGCTGAATCTTTCCGCAATGCCGCAGCGGCTCGCGGAAACGGAGGCTTATGCAGCGCAGGCGTCGTTGCCTGACTGCCTGATGATCGACTTCCAGAAAGTGACCGAAATCGACTCATCTGGTGTCGCGCTGCTGCTTTACTGGCGGCGCCAGGCTGATCGCCTAGGCAAGTCTTTGCGATACGTGCACTTGCCGCCCAATCTGGCGGCGCTGGCGGAGTTATACGGCGTGTCGGAGATGATTCACTGCCCTGGGCAGTGCCCTGTAGCCTGAGCTTCAGGCACAATACGTCCAAATCCAATGACGCCCTCGCCAGAGGGCGTCTTCTATTTCAGCCCTTGTACGAGGGCGCATTGCATTTCATGCCCGCAAAAACTGCGATATCGATCAAAAACGTCGAGAAGTCCTTCGGCAGCCTGCGGGCGCTCGATGGCGTAAGCCTCGATGTCGAGGAGGGCGAGTTCTTCGCCCTACTAGGTCCAAACGGCGCGGGAAAGACCACCCTCATTTCTACGTTGGCAGGACTGTCACGCGCGGACGCCGGGCAACTGTTCGTGATGGGGCACGATGTGGTATCTGACTACCAGCCGGCTCGTCTCGCCTTGGGTATCGTGCCGCAGGAAATCGTGTTCGATCCCTTCTTCTCGGTGCGCGAGACACTGCGCTTTCAGGCAGGTTACTTTGGCATTGCGCGTGGTGCCTCTCTGGATGCGTGGATTGACGAATTACTCGCTAATTTGTCGCTGTCTGACAAGGCCGATAAAAACATGCGGCAACTCTCCGGCGGGATGAAGCGGCGCGTGTTGGTGGCGCAGGCGCTCGTGCATCGCCCGCCGGTCATTGTCCTAGACGAGCCAACCGCGGGCGTTGACGTTGAATTACGGCAGACATTGTGGGCGTTCATCCGCCGACTCAACGAGCAGGGCCACACCATTTTGCTGACCACGCACTACCTTGAGGAAGCGCAACAGCTCTGCTCGCGGATCGCAATGATGAAGGCAGGACGAATTGTGGCGATGGACAGCACCGCGAATCTGCTGAACGCGTTTTCTGAGCGCGTGCTCAAGGTCATGTTGCACGAATCACTCCCGGAGAGTTTGGCGCAACGACGTACAAAGCAAAGCGGTGCCTGGCACCAGTTTGCGATTCACGACTATGCGGATGTCGAACAACTGCTTGCGCAGCTGCGAGAGGCTGGGGTGGCGATTGAGCGGCTAGAGGTCAGTGAACCCGATTTAGAGGAAGTGTTCCTCAAGGTGATGGGCAAATGATTGGCTTTCGAACGCTCCTGTACAAGGAAGTGCTGCGCTTCTGGAAAGTCGCATTCCAAACCATCGCCGCGCCCGTCCTCACCGCGATTCTCTACCTGCTTATCTTTGCGCACGTGATGTCCAACAGCAACGCGGCCTTCGATGGCATTAGCTACGAGCAGTTTTTGATTCCAGGGTTGGCGATGATGTCGATGCTCCAGAACGCCTTCGCCAACACTTCCTCATCGCTGATTCAGTCCAAGATTACCGGCAACATTTTGTTTATCTTGTTGCCGCCGCTGACGCACTGGAACTTCTATGGGGCGTACGTCATCGCGGCGATCGCGCGGGCGCTTGCCGTGGGTTGTGGCGTGTTTGTGGTTGGGCTTCTGATGGCCCACATCCCTGTGCACAACTTGGGGTGGATCATCGTGTTCGCGATTTTGGGGAGTGGCATGCTGGGTGCGCTCGGCATCATTGCCGGGCTGTGGGCGGATAAGTTTGACCAGCTGGCAGCGTTCCAGAACTTTGTCATCATGCCGCTCACCTTTCTGTCAGGGGTGTTCTACTCGATCCACTCCTTGCCTACCTTCTGGCAGACGGCGTCGCATTTCAACCCGTTCTTCTACATGATCGATGGGTTTCGCTACGGTTTCTTTGGCAAGTCCGACGTATCCGTGTGGATTTCGTTCTCTGTCACCGGTTTGGCGTTCTTATGCCTCTCTTTGGCCACACTTGCCCTGCTAAAATCAGGCTACAGGCTGCGTCAGTAGGCGCCTACCGCGCGTCATACAAGGTTTTGCGTTCGCTTGTGCCGCAAGCGATGACGCTGCGGCAGCGCACTACCTGTCCACCATTTACCCTGATTGACACCCTCTCAAGTGGTTACTCCCGCCCAAATCGAAGGCTATCTGCGCGACAAGCTCGACTGTGAACAACTCACAGTCGAGGGCGATGGCGCGCATTTTCAGGCGGTGATCGTCTCTAACGCGTTCGACGGCAAATCGCGCGTCGCGCGACATCAGATTGTCTACGCGGCGTTGGGTGACCGGATGCGCGAAGAAATTCACGCGCTCTCGATGAAAACGCTGACGCCTGCCGAGTGGCACGCCGCGGCGACCCCCTTTCCTTAAGCTCTCCAGGATTTTTCGCTATGCAGAAACTCAAAATCCGGGGCGGCAAAGCGCTCAACGGATCGGTCCGTATTTCCGGTGCAAAGAATGCTGCGCTGCCGATCATTGCGGCATCGCTGCTGTCGCGCGAGCCGCTCGCGTTGAAAAACGTACCGCAGCTCAACGACATCGGCACCATGGTTCGCTTGCTCGCCCAGATGGGGGTTCAAGCCAAACGAGATGGTGAAGCACTCACGTTGACCGCTGCCGAAATCACCGAGAAGGTCGCGCCGTATGACCTCGTGAAGACGATGCGCGCGTCCATCTTGGTACTCGGGCCGCTGGTGGCACGCTTTGGTGAAGCGAAGGTGTCGTTGCCGGGTGGCTGCGCCATCGGCGCGCGCCCAGTCGATTTGCACATCAAGGGTCTTGAGGCGATGGGCGCCGAGATCCACATTGAGGGCGGCTACATTCTGGCGCGAGCCAAGCGGCTCAAAGGCTGCAAGATTCTTTCCGCGACCGTTACGGTAACGGGCACCGAAAATCTCATGATGGCGGCATGCCTCGCCGAGGGGACCACCATCCTCGAAAACGCCGCGCGCGAGCCAGAAGTAGTCGATCTCGCGAAATGCTTGATTGCCATGGGCGCGCGTATCTCCGGCCACGGCACGGACCGCATCACGATACAAGGCGTGGATTCACTCCACGCCGCGGATTACACGGTGATGCCCGATCGCATTGAAACGGGCACCTTTTTGGCGGCTGTCGCAGCGACGGGTGGTGACGTGACCTTGTCCAATGCTGCGCCGGATACGCTTGATGCGGTGATCGATCGGTTGCGCGAGTCGGGTGCTGAGATTACGTGCACGCCGGACACCATCCGCATCAAGGCGGTTATGCGTCCCGCGCCGATCAGTCTGAAGACCGCGCCATACCCGGCCTTCCCGACTGACATGCAGGCGCAATTCATCGCGCTCAACTGCATTGCTTCTGGCACGTCTGTGGTGACCGAAACGATCTTTGAAAACCGCTTCATGCACGTGCAGGAGCTACTGCGCCTTGGTGCGCGCATCAACATTGAGGGCAACACCGCGATCGTTCATGGGGTGGAGCAACTCACTGGGGCGACTGTGATGGCGACTGATTTGCGTGCCTCTGCGTGCTTGGTTATCGCTGGGCTTGTCGCCAAGGGCGAGACCATCGTTGATCGCATTTATCACCTCGACCGCGGCTACGACCACATCGAAGCAAAGCTAACCAGCTTGGGCGCTGACATCGAGCGTGTTAACTGATGATCACCATCGCACTCTCAAAAGGACGCATCTTCGAGGAGACCTTGCCGCTATTGGCTGCGGCAGGATTGCGCCCGACTGAGGACCCGGAAAAGTCACGCAAGCTGATCATCGGTACCAACCGCCCAGACGTGCGCGTGGTCATCGTCCGCGCCTCCGACGTTCCGACTTATGTGCAGTACGGTGCTGCTGATCTCGGTGTCGCCGGTAAGGATGTCCTGCTGGAGTCTGACACTCACGGCATTTACCAACCGTTGGATCTGAATATCGGCCGTTGCAAGATGATGGTCGCGGTCCCGCGTGGGTTTGACTACGGCGCGGCTGTTAAGCGTGGTGCACGACTCAATGTCGCGACCAAGTACGTCAACACTGCGCGCGAGCATTTCGCCGCAAAGGGCATGCACGTCAACTTAATCAAGCTCTATGGGTCAATGGAGCTCGCACCGCTGACAGGGCTCGCCGATGCCATCGTTGATCTGGTGTCCACCGGCAGCACGCTGCGCGCCAATGATTTGGTCGCGGTTGAAGAAATTTGCCCGATATCTTCGCGCCTGATTGTCAATCGTGCGGCGCTCAAACTGAAGCACGCCTCGATTCAGCCGCTCATCGATGCCTTTGGCACCGTAGCGCAGCCCGCGGTCGAAAAGTGAGAAAACTCTAGTATCCACGGGCAGTTTCAAGCAAAAATGCCTGAAAACGCCCGCCAATACGTCACTTTCTAAATTGAAACTCAATCTTCGCCAACTTGATTCATCTGCGCCGGGCTTTGCAGCGTCGCTCGACACCTTGCTGGCGTTCGAGTCTGCGCAAGACCCAGCATTGGAAACGCGCGTCCGCGAAATCCTTGCTGCGGTAAAGACGCGCGGCGACGCTGCGCTACTTGAGTTCACGAGCAAGTTCGATCGCTGGCAGCCGGCCGATGCAGGTGCGTTGGAGATTGATCAGAAAACGCTCGCGACAGCGCTAGCCAAACTTGATCCCGCGCTGCGCGCGGCGCTGGAGACCGCCGCCGACCGCATTCGTCGCTACCACGAGCGCCAGCTACAACCGTCGTGGCAATACACAGAGCCCGACGGTACGGTGCTCGGCCAGCAAGTGACGCCACTCGATCGCGCAGGCCTATACGTGCCTGGCGGCAAAGCTGCCTATCCATCCTCGGTCTTGATGAACGCCATCGCGGCCAAAGCCGCGGGTGTCCACGAGTTGGTGATGGTCACCCCGACACCGGACGGTCAATCCAATGAAACAGTGCTCGCGGCTGCTGCGCTTGCTGGGGTCGATCGCGTGTTCCGCATCGGTGGTGCGCAAGCAGTTGGCGCGCTTGCGTACGGTACCCAGAGCGTGCCGGCCGTCGATAAGATCGTGGGGCCTGGCAATGCGTACGTCGCCGCCGCGAAGCGCTTTGTCTTTGGCGTGGTCGGCATCGATATGGTCGCCGGCCCGTCCGAGATATTGGTGATTGCCGATGGTTCGACCTCGCCCGACTGGGTAGCGATGGATTTGTTTTCACAAGCCGAGCACGACGAGATCGCCCAAGCGATTTTGCTGTGCCCGGACGCTGCCTACATTGCCGCAGTGACCGAGTCCATGCAGCGCTTGGTAGCAGAGATGCCGCGTGCCGAAATCATCCGCGCGTCACTCGAAAATCGCGGCGCGCTCATCAAGGTGCGCGACCTTGCCGAGGCCTGCGAAATCAGCAACCTGATCGCGCCAGAGCACCTTGAGCTGTCTGTGAGCGATCCGGAGGCGTTGTTGCCGCAGCTGCGCCATGCGGGCGCCATCTTCATGGGCGCGTATTCGTCTGAATCGCTCGGTGACTACTGCGCAGGGCCGAATCACGTGCTGCCGACGTCGCGCACTGCGCGGTTTTCGTCGCCGCTTGGCGTGCCTGATTTTCAGAAGCGCTCTTCGATCATCAAGGTGTCGTCGTCAGGCGCAACCTCACTGGGGCGTATCGCTGCAGCCTTGGCGCGCGCCGAAGGACTCGAGGCGCACGCACGCTCGGCGGACTTCCGCATTGATCCATCCCCATCGACGCGAAAGATGTAAAGAGGCCCTATGTCTTCCAATCCGTCCGCTACCAAGTCCGCCGACAACGCTACTGCCCCTAGGCGCGCGACCGTCACGCGCAACACCAAGGAAACCCAGATCACGGTGACCATCGATCTCGACGGTACGGGCGTGGCAAATCTGGATTCAGGCGTGCCGTTTCTGGATCACATGATTGACCAGATCGCACGTCACGGCATGATCGACATCACCCTCAAGGCGACTGGCGACACTCACATCGACGACCACCACACTGTCGAAGACGTCGGCATCACGCTCGGGCAGGCGCTAACACAAGCGCTTGGCGATAAGGTGGGCCTCACCCGCTACGGCCATGCTTACGTGCCGCTTGATGAAGCGCTATCGCGTGTTGTTATCGACTTGTCGGGACGCCCGGGTTTGACGATGAAGGTGGATTTCACGCGTTCGCGTATCGCTGAATTCGACGTCGATTTGTTCATCGAGTTTTTTCAAGGCTTCGTCAATCACGCGCTGTGCACGCTGCACATTGATAACCTGCGCGGCGTAAACGCACACCATCAAGCGGAGACCGTTTTCAAAGCCTTTGGCCGCGCGCTTCGCATGGCATGCACGGCAGATCCGCGAGCAGCCGGCATCATGCCGTCCACCAAGGGCAGCTTGTAGGCGCGATGTCGGTGACGCCATGCGCCATCGACCACTCGTGATCACATCGCATACGTTGAAGATCTTGCGCGCATGAATCTCCTCAAAGCGATGCTGTCGATATCCGCGATGATGCTGATTTCGCGCATCACGGGGTTAATCAACTTAGTGATCGGTGCCAATCTGTTTGGCGCGGGCGCGACCATGGATGCGTTCCAAGTCGCTTGGCGCATTCCCAATTTTTTGCGACGCCTGTTTGCCGAGGGTGCGTTCTCTCAAGCATTTGTGCCGGTATTCGCAGAGTTTCGTGCCAAGCGCTCTGCAGAAGAAACGCGGGCGCTTGCGGACCGAGTGGCCTCTGTACTGTCGCTGGTGTTGGTCATCGTCACCATCATCGGCGTTGTCGCCGCGCCGCTGCTCGTCTGGGCAACCGCTTCGGGCTTTGCGAGCGATTCAGCGAAGTTTGATCTCACCGTGATGATGGTGTGGATCACCTTCCCATACATTTTCTTCATATCGATGGTGGCACTCGCGGCCGGCATCTTGAATACCTACTCGTCGTTCAAGGTGCCTGCCTTCACGCCGGTATTGCTCAACCTTTCGATGATCGCAGGCTCGTTGTTGTTAACGCCTTACGTTAACCCGCCGATCATCGCATTAGCGATTGGTGCATCGCTGGGTGGCGTGGTGCAACTTGCCTTCCAGATACCAGCTTTACGTCGCATCGGCATGATGCCGCGCATCTCGTGGCGCCCCTCGGCCATCTCCGCTGCGCGAAACGATACGGGCGTGCGCCGCATCCTCACATTGATGGCACCCGCACTGCTTGGCGTTTCCGTCGGACAGATTTCGCTCATCATCAATACGCAGATTGCGTCAAACCTCGGTGATGGTGCCGTCTCGTGGGTGACCTATGCGGATCGCTTGATGGAGTTCCCATCGGCGCTTTTGGGCGTGGCCTTAGGCACGGTGCTACTGCCGTCGTTGGTCAAGCATCATGCTGATGATCGACCCGACGAATACTCGAAGCTACTCGACTGGGGTCTGCGCCTCACGTTGCTGTTGACCCTACCTGCTGCGCTCGCACTTGGTTTGTTGGCAACGCCGTTGATCGCGACCATCTTTCAACACGGCGCGTTCACCGCGACAGATGTCTTGAAGACGCGCGCCGCGTTAGTGGGGTACAGCGTCGGCTTGGCGGGGCTTATCTTGGTGAAAGTGCTCGCTCCCGGGTTTTACGCGCGGCAGAACATTCGCACGCCGGTGAAGATCGCCATATTCACGTTGATCGTCACGCAACTCTTTAACTTGGCGCTGGTGCCCGTTTTCAGTCATGCGGGGCTGACGCTGGCCACGTCGCTCGGTGCGTGTGTGAACGCTGGCATGTTGTTTTATTTCATTCGACGTCACGGCCTCTACCAGCCACAGCCTGAGTGGCTGAGCTACTTCCTCAAGGTTGCAGTCGCCCTGTACTTAATGGGCGGTGTACTGTGGTGGGTGATGGGCAGCGAGGCTTCGTGGTTGGTCATGTCACCGCTGGCGCGCGCGACCAAGCTCGCCTGGGTGATTGCCTTGGGTGCATCGGTGTACTTTGCAGCGTTGTACATGATGGGCTTCAGGCTGTCGCAGTTTGCCAAGCGCGGAGCGTAGTCGTGGTGATCCGCATGTATCGTAGCCTCGATAACATCGGGAAGCCGCTTGCGCTGGCAATCGGGAACTTTGACGGTGTTCACATCGGGCACCAAGCCCTGCTGCGCCTCGCTGTGGATACCGCGAAGGCTGACGGGCTTTCACCTTCGGCATTGACCTTCAATCCATTGCCGCGCGAGTACTTTGCGCGGCGCCGACCACAGCAGGCCGCACCACTCCCGCGCTTGATGAGCGTGACGGAAAAGCTGGCGGCGTTGCACATGGCAGGTATCGACAATGCGTTTATTGCGCACTTCAATGCCGCGTTTGCCACGCAGTCAGCAGAGACGTTCTTGGAGCGCCTGAGCAGGATGCAAGTGCGTTGGCTGGCAGTGGGGGAGGATTTTCGGTTTGGTGCCGACCGCACAGGCGACGTCGATGCGATGCGCGCATTCGGGCTTCGTCACGGCATGCGCGTGCACGCGTTGCCGGAAGTTGTCGTGCAAGGTCGTCGCGCATCCTCCACGGCGATTCGGGATGCGTTGTGGGCGGGGCGACTCGCAGACGCGACGCAGATGCTTGGGCGTGCCTATCGCATCGTCGGACGTGTTACGCATGGCAAGAAGTTAGGCCGCACGCTGGGCTTCCCGACAGCAAATGTGTCCCTCGGCGGGCGAACCCCTGCCCTGCACGGCGTGTTTGCAGTAAAATGCCGATTAGTAACTCGCGGGCTCGAGGGAGTGGCGGGCGATGTTGGTGTTACCCTGAACGGGGTCGCTAACCTCGGCACGAATCCGGTGGTTTCTTCAGAAAACCGCCAGCATTTGGAAGTCTTCCTCTTCGATTTCTCCGGTGATCTCTACGGCAAGCGCCTCGAAGTCACCTTCATCGAAAAAATCCGCGACGAACTTAAGCTCCCAAGCCTAGACGCTTTGGTTGCGCAGATGCGCGACGACGCTTCTCAGGCGCAGGCAATTTTGTCGAGAACCGATGAAGGACAAGCAGCGATGGACGCGCCCAAGCAGGACTACAAGAGCACCCTTAATCTTCCCGATACCCCGTTTCCGATGCGGGGCGATTTGGCAAAGCGCGAACCCGCTTGGATTAAGCAGTGGCAGGATAAACAGCACTACGAAAAGATTCGCGCCGCGAGCAAGGGGCGCCCGAGATTCGTGCTGCACGATGGGCCGCCCTATGCCAACGCCGCGATTCACATCGGGCACTCGGTCAACAAGATCCTCAAGGATATCGTCGTCAAGTCCAAGCAATTGGCAGGATTTGATGCGGCCTACATCCCCGGCTGGGACTGCCATGGCATGCCGATCGAAATTTTTGTCGAGAAGCAGCACGGAAAGAATTTACCCGTCGAAAAGCTGATGGGTTTTGCGCGTGCGCACGCTGAGTCGCAAATCGACTTGCAGCGCACCGACTTCATGCGTCTCGGCATCCTCGGCGATTGGTTCCGCCCCTACAAGACCATGAACCCCGCGACCGAGGCGGCCGAGATCCGCACGCTCGGCAAGTTGTTCGAGCGCGGCTTCGTGTATCGCGGCCTCAAGCCGGTGAATTGGTGTTTTGACTGCCAGTCGGCGCTCGCCGAGGCTGAGGTCGAGTACGAAGATAAAACTTCCATCGCGATTGACGTCGCGTTTCCAGTCATGGACGCTGAGCGCGATAAGCTGGCGCGCGCATTCGGGCTGTCGGCACTACCCGAGGGCAAGGTCTCAGCATTGATCTGGACGACCACGCCATGGACCATCCCTGCCAATCAAGCGCTAAATGCACATCCAGAGTTCGACTACGCGCTCGTGCAAACGACGCGCGGATGTTTGATCCTCGCAGCCTTGCGCGTTGAAGAGTGCTTGAAGACCTACGGACTCGACGGCAAGGTCGTCGCGACTTGCAAGGGCGCGGCGCTTGAGCGCATCGTGTTCAAACATCCGTTCTACGACCGCACGTCCCCGATCAACCTCGCGGAATATGTGACGCTTGATACCGGCACCGGCATCGTGCACTCGTCACCAGCGTACGGTGTTGACGACTTCAACACGTGCAAGAAATACGGCATGACAAACGAGGAGATCCTCAACCCGGTCATGGGCAATGGGCAGTATGCATCGACGTTGCCCTTGTTTGGCGGCATGAACATCTGGAAAGCACAGCCAGAGATTGTCAAAACAATCGAGGCTGCGGATGCGCTCTTGCACAGCACCAACTTCAAACATTCGTACCCACATTGTTGGCGGCATAAGTCACCGACCGTGTTCCGCGCAACGTCGCAGTGGTTCGTCGGCATGGACCGCGTCGGCAAAGGCGATACCAAGTCATTACGGCAACTTGCGCTTGATGCGATTGAGGCAACAAACTTCTATCCCGCGTGGGGTAAAGCGCGGCTGCACGCGATGATTGCCAATCGCCCCGATTGGTGTATTTCGCGTCAGCGCAACTGGGGTACGCCGATCCCGTTCTTCCTGCATCGCGAAACGGGTGAACTGCATCCGCGCACATTAGAGCTCCTTGAGCAAGTTGCCGCGCGTGTCGAGAAAGAAGGCATCGAAGTTTGGCAACGAATCACCGTCGCCGAGTTGCTTGGCGCGGAAGCAGATATGTATGAAAAGGCGACCGACACGCTCGATGTATGGCTTGATTCGGGCGCAACGTTCAACACTGTCATGGCGCGCACGCCTGAGTTGGCAGGTGTGGACGCTGACGGACGCCCCTCGCAAGCAGACCTTTATTTGGAAGGGTCCGACCAGCATCGCGGATGGTTCCATTCCTCGCTACTGGTGAGTTGCGCGCTTAACGGTCGAGCGCCGTACAAAAACTTGCTCACCCACGGTTTTGCCGTGGACGGGCAGGGTAAGAAGATGTCCAAGTCTCTGGGCAATGTGGTTGCGCCGCAGAAAGTCTCTGACACGTTGGGCGCGGAAATCCTGCGGCTCTGGGTTGGCACAACCGACTACTCCGGTGAGCTTTCCATCTCCGACGAAATCCTCAAGCGTGTGGTCGAAAGCTATCGCCGGATCCGCAATACCTTGCGCTTTCTGTTGGCGAATACCAGCGACTTCGATTTCGCGAAGCAGCAGGTGGCTGTGGACGACATGGTGGAGCTGGACCGCTATGCGCTCGCGATGACGGCGCAGTTGCAGCAACGTGTGCAAGCTCACTATGCGCAGTTTGCGTTTCAGCCGGCGATGCAAGAAATCCAGACGTTCTGCTCATCGGATCTGGGTGGCTTCTACCTTGATGTCATCAAGGATCGCCTCTACACGACCAAGGCTGATGGTTTACCGCGGCGCTCGGCGCAGACCGCGTTGCATCACATCCTGCAAACGCTGACGACTTTGATTGCACCGGTCCTGTCGTTCACCGCAGAAGAGATCTGGGAGACTTTGCACCCCGATGAGGACGTAACGATATTCGCCGTACGCTTTCACGAGCCGCCGCGCTTAGTGGAGCCGAGCAGCGTCAAGAAGGAAGAATTTCTTCAAGAGATGTTTGCAGAGGAAGCGCTGACAAAAAAATGGTCACGCCTCCGTGAACTGCGTGCCGAAGTGCTGAAGCGAATCGAGGA
>JAJTHU010000297.1 GCA_021300055.1 Nitrosomonadaceae bacterium
AAAACGCATGTGCAAGCCACGCGGGCTTTGGCAAGGCACTTGGTCCGTGTACTATTCAGCATGCTCAAACAGAATCGCGACTACCGATTACCCGCCGTTAGCGCTTAAAAACGCTTGCAATTTCCAGAGGGATGTTCTCGATATGTTTCCGTGCGAGCACGAATGTATCGAGCCTGGCCCCTTTAGTTCGCTATAACGCTAACAACATCGTCCGGCGGCGAGGCATCACTACTGAGCGCTCCCCTACCGCTTCGCCAGCACCACTTCAACCGCCCTCGCGAGCTCTGGGTCACGACCTGCGCGTACGTCCGCAACGGTGCGCTTGGCCTCGATGTCGGGCTTTATCCCCACGCCAACAAACTCGCGGCCATCGGGGAAGCGGTCGCGCTTCACGCAGATACGTCCACTGCCGCCGCCCGGTAGCTTGATGAATAGCGGTTGGCCAGTGCTGCCGCCAGTGGCTGTGCCCACCGTCACACCGCGCTTTAGCATTTGGTAGGAGACCATGAAGTCCTCTGCAGCCGAGAAGGTTTGCGCACTCGTCAGCACGGCGACAGGGCCGGTGAAGATTTGCTCGCGCTTGCGCTCAAACGGTCGGTTGCTGCTGATGTCGAGCCACGAGACGGAGTTCTCACCACGCGCACGATCAAGCGCGGTTTCGCTGCGAATGAAACTTGCCGAGCCGTGAATCGGCATGCTCGTGAGGTAACTCAGGATCGCGAGGCCAAAGTTGGTCGAGCCGCCGCCGTTGCGCCGCAGGTCGATGACGAGCCCCTTCGCCCTCATGATTTCTGGCAGCGCTTTCTCAAAGGCTTTCACGCCCGCGTCGGATTCAAAGTGGTCGATTGAAATCACCGCGACACCTTCCGGCGTCACGTTGAAGCCAAAGCGCTCAGGCCGAATCGCGTCGCTCGCATCGGTGATCGGCGCGCGGCTCACCCTTTCTACGCGTTCTTTTCCTTGCGCGTCCCTGAGGGTCAAGGCGATCGGATTGGCAACGTCGCCACTCAACAATTGATAGCTGTAAGTGCGCAGGTCTCGGTCTTGTGGTGTGGAGCTGCTCACGTAGGGTGCTACTTTTTCTTCTGCGTACTTGATCGCGCTCTGACCATCGATAGCAATTACTTCATCACCGATGGCGATGCGCTTCGCAAGGCTCGACGAATCGACACGGGTGACGATGACCTTGCCCTCGATTAATGCCGTCAGCAGCGGCGGCCGCGCGTAGAACTGCTGCGACAACTCCTTGGGCGGATAGATGTTGGTGTGCCCGTCGCGCAGCTTGGGCGCGAACCTCATCAGCACGTCGTAGTAGTCACGCGTGGTCTCTGCCGCCATCACTTGCTTCAAGGTATCAAGGTAGAGCTGATCCCATGCGAGCGCGGGCACTTTGTCGAAGTGGACAAAGTTCTGCCGCGCCTCGGCCCAGAACAACGACAGTCCCGCGACGCGCTCCTCCACGCTAAGCTTTTCTTTGTAGGCACTCGCGATTGTCGGCACGCCCCAGAGACGATCCGTCGATTCGAGCTTTTGCAGCAACGCTTGTAAGCGTGGCTCGTTTTGCAGTGGCGCGAATGCAGGCTCGGAGGTCAGCATGCGCTTTAGCGGTGGCGCGGTGATTTCGCCAAACGCAGTTTCGAGGTGGGTCAATGCCTTGTCGATGTTCGCCGCACCACCTCGCTGGACGTAGTACCGCGAAATTTCGAGCAAGGTGTTGAAGCGCCGCGCACGCAAGAACTTGTCGCCGTTCGAGAGATCGCGGATGAGCGGTGTCTGCAAGTACTGCAACACGCCGTCGATCTTTTTCATCGCGGCGGCGAACTCGGCATCGTTCACCTCCCCCTTGCGCAGCGGTGCCAGCGCCTCATTGCGCATGTTCTCGACGATGCGATACGCCGACGCCGCGTCGGTCGGCACTTCTTGCGTGGCATGTGCTGCCGACGTGGCGAATGACAATAGGCAGGCGAACGATGCGATGGCAAGAGGGCGAGGCATCAAGAGTCTCCGAAGTGTCGTTACATGGAACGAGGAAGGCGTGGTTGCGTGATGATGAATGATCGAGCCGATCACTGCAATTCAATCACGACGGAGGAGGTGCGAGAGGCCAGTAGCAACCCACTGGTGGACTTCAAGGTGGACTTCAAGGGGGCAGAGTCAAATTCCCAGACCTAGACCAAACCCTAGCATCCACGGGCATTTTCAAGCATTTCTACCTGAAGGCACCCGTCCCTAGCCCGCCTCCGCGCGGCGCAACCTGTCGCCGTAATTCGTGGCCGGCGACCGTTTGACGTGCCTGGTCGGCTTCGCGTTGCTAGCAGCAGTATCTTCGGCCAACCTGTGTCCACGTCGCGCTTGTGCGGCCCTCAAGTTGCATCGTCGAATTGGAGACTGGAAAGTGGAAACGTCTGCTCAGGGTATATCGCGCCAACGGCTTGTTATCACCATCTTGGTACTGCTCGCCACGATGGCCCATTTGGCCTGGGAATTTTTCCATGGTGGCGTGATCACCCACCATATCCTGCAGCGCCGCGATTTACCGGGCATCTCCAACTGGTGGGGTCTGCTCGTGCTGCCCGCCTTGACTTGGTTTCTGCTGGGACGTATTCAACGGCGCATCGCGCTGAGTTCCACTCCACCGGGGCGACCATCCCCGACTCTGCTGAGCCGCGCGGTGTTGATCGGGGCGGCAGGTGGGCTTTTGTTTGGTGCATTGCTTTCGACCGCTTTCGTGCTTCGCCAACAAGATCTCGCGTTTTATGTCCTTGTCTCGATCGTTTTGTTGGCAATACTTTTGCCGATCTACCGTGCCGAGTGTGTGTTGGGGTTTGTGCTGGCGATGACGTTTGTTTTTGGCGCGTTGTTGCCAACCATGATTGCAACAATTTTGGCGGCAGTTTCTGCCTTGCTACACCGGGTTGTATACCCCCGAGTAATGCTGGTGTGGCACGCAGTTGCGAACAGCGGCTCTCGGTAGAGGATGTGGCACGGGCGGTAACCAAAGCGGTAACTAAAGGGGTCACCCATTAGCTGGCCTGTGTCAAGTAAGCGAACGAATTTCTCGCTGTTGATGCGATCAGGTTGATTCAGATACCGCTCCTGTTCCAAGTTTCTTCATCACATCCGTTTCTTCGATACATTGGCTGCCTACTCGGGTAAAA
>JAJTHU010000137.1 GCA_021300055.1 Nitrosomonadaceae bacterium
CCGCCGTGTGGATGAGGCACTTCGATATTGAGCAGGACGTCGGGGTGCGCCTCGAAGAACTCAGGGTGGCGGCGCAGAAATTCTGCGACGTCTTCGATGCTTAGGCTGGATGCGGCGTCGTTGGGCATAGTCAGTCTGGAACGTCTGGAAGGTCGATTTCACCCCGAAAGACCAAGGTGGCCGCGCCTGACATAAAAACGGGCGCGTGCATGTCATTCGAACCATCCCATGTTACAGAAAGTTCGCCCCCATGCGTGCTCACGCGCACCGCTGCATCGAGTAAGCCCCAGCGTATGCCCGTCACGACCGCCGCACACGCACCGGTGCCGCAGGCAAGCGTTTCGCCCGCGCCGCGTTCCCAGACGCGTAGCTTGATGTGATTGCGCGACACCACCTGCATGAAGCCCGCGTTCACACGCTTCGGAAAGTGTGCGTGATGTTCGATGAGCGGGCCGAGGGTGGTTACGGGTGCCACCTCGACGTCATTGACCACCTGCACTGCATGCGGGTTGCCCATCGAAACCACGCCCACGTGAAGCTGCACACCGTCGACGTCGAGTGGGTAGGTCGTTGCTTCGCTGCTCGCAACGAAGGGCACCTCGGCAGGTGCAAAGCGTGGCGCCCCCATGTCAACGATCACTTGCCCGTCTGCCAGAATGCGCGGACGAATCAGACCGTTCATGGTTTCGACCACCAGCTCTGATTTGTTGGTCAGACCTTCGGCGCGGACGAATACAGGGAAACACCGCGAGCCATTGCCGCAGTGCTCGACCTCCTCGCCGCTGGCATTAAAGATGCGATAGCGAAAATCCGCGTCAGAAGATCGGGCCGCTTCGGCAAGCAGCACTTGATCGCAGCCAACACCGAAATGTCGGTCAGCGATCGCGCGAATTTGTGTTGCGGAAAGGTGGCTAGCAGCCGGCTGTGCGATTGCGTTGAGCATGACAAAGTCATTGCCCTGGCCGTGCATTTTGGTGAAGCGCAAGCGCATGGCCGTATGGCTCGCGCTTAAGCGTTCGCGGAGGGGAAAAAGCTGAAGCCCGAGTCGACCAGATTAGGTTCTGGCTGAATTTCGTTCGCCTCCTCGATCGAAATTTCTGGAGGCTTATCGGCGGGGTTCTTGACCATTGCGCGGAAACTGGCGTCCGCAGCAATGCGCGACACGGCGATGGAAGAGGCTTCATCTGCGGTGCCAGCATCGACGTACACGTTTTTGAAGAAACCCATCCACGACTGGGCGCCTTCGCGCTCAATCAGGAAGTTCTCGCCGTGCACAAGGACATGGAAGAGTGCCATATGCCGATTCTAAATTAATTTTTACGGCTGTGTAACCTGCCGGATAACCTAAAGACGGCAGCTTTTTCGGGCCGCGGGGCGCGATGAAACCGACCGTTGCACGCCTAGCCATAGAACGACGCTTCGCCCTCTGGGCGTGTCTTGAATCGCTTGTGCACCCAAAAATACTGGTCCGGCATTTCGCGGATGCGGGCTTCGATAAACGCATTCATGCGGTTGGCATCGGCGAGGGGGTCATCACTTGGAAAGTTATCCCAGGCGGGGTAGTAACGGAGTTCATAGCCCGTTTCTGTCTGACGGGTAATCGCCGGCACCACTTTCGCGCCGGTAATTTCACAGAGCCGCGACAGCGCCGTTACGGTCGCGGTCTGTACACCGAAGAAGTCGGCAAACACGGCATCGCGTGCGCCGAAGTCCATGTCCGGCAGGTAGTAGAAGAGTTTGTTTTGTTTCAGTGCTTTCAGCACTGGACGCAAGCCCTGCTGACGCGTCACCAACTCCGCGTTGTTCCAACGCTGGCGCGCCCGTCGCAGCGCGCGGTCGAACACTTTGCTTTTTTGCGTGGAGTACATCGAGAACACTTGCGGGTAGTCGTAGGACGTGCGCGCGCCGCCAAAGTCGAGGCCAACAAAATGCGGGGCGAGCATGATCACGGGGGCCTTGCCCACCCACTCATCCATGTAGTGACGGTCAACGACCTTTACGCGCTTCATCGCCTCGTCGACCGGCGCGTACCAGAGATGTCCCATTTCGAACGTCGCGCGTGCGAGGTTGCGAAATACATTGCGTCCCAGCGCAACGCGCTCGGCCTCACTTTTCTCCGGCATGCACTTAGCGAGGTTGATCAGCGTCACCTTTCGACGCCCCCAGCGGAACAAGAGCGAGCCGAGTCCGCGTCCCAAGGACGCAACGACGGGCTGCGGCAGCCAGCGCAATAACCAAAGCAAGACCAGAGCGATTCGCATGACTGAGATTATGGCGTCGTCGGCGGCGGTGGTGCGCCCGCGGGCTGCTTGTAACGGTTGTATCCCCACAGATACTGTGCGGGCGCGAGGGACACTAGTCGTTCGACCATCTGGTTGGTCTGCGTGGCAGCGACCAAACGATCCTCTGCATATGGCTCGTGCATCGGCATGAAGTGCATCTGATAACCGCGCCCAGAGGGTAACCGCTCCGCGAAGAAATAGACGACCAGCGCATCACTGGCGCGTGCCAATCTTGGCAACAGGGTCATTGTGTATGCTGGACGCCCAAAGAAAGGCGCCCATACACCCTCGCCGCCGCGCTCCGCCGCGGGGACTTGATCCGGCAAGATCATGATGTGCCCGCCCTGCTTCAGCGTCTTGAGCAACGTGCGCACGCCAGACGCATCGGCTGGCGCGGTCGTCGCGCCGCCGCGCGCGCGGCCTGCCTGCATGATGGGTTCGAGCGAGCGTAACTTCGGGGGCCGGTACAGCGCCGTAATGGGTATGCGCGAGGCGACGTAACGTCCGGCGATGTCGAAACACCCAAGGTGTGGCGTCACAAAAATGATCGAGCGGCCGCTCGCGACTGCCGCCTCCACCTCGGCCCAATCAGGGCAGGGCGCAAATAGATGTTCAAGCCGATCAATGTCGGCTGTCCACGCGACGGCAAGCTCGGTCATACCTTTGCCTTGCTCGATGAAGGCTGCGCGTACCAAGGTCTCGCGATCAGCGACCGCCGACGTTAGGTATTGCGCGAGGTTTGCCGTGGTCGTGGCGCGGTGGCGGGGCGACAACTTCGCAGCCAGAAGACCGAGCCACGCGCCAAGGCAGTGATTGATGCGCAGCGGCAAGCGCCCAACAAGCTGGAAAAGGATCTTTACCAGCATGAGGGGAAGGCCGTCACACGGGCGCGAGCGCGTTGCTTGGTCAGGGCAGGTTGCTTTGCTAAAATGCAGGGTTTGTTTGACTTGACCAAAGACTGAGGGGATACCCAATGAGTAGTAGTTATTTGTTTACGTCCGAATCCGTTTCCGAAGGGCACCCGGACAAAGTAGCCGACCAGATTTCCGACGCAATTCTCGACGCGATTCTAGAGCAAGACCCCACCTCACGCGTTGCCGCAGAGACGCTGGTGACGACCGGGCTGTGTGTCTTGGCTGGTGAAATCACCACGCGCGCCATCGTCAACTACGCCAAAGTTGCACGCGACACGATTCGCGGTATTGGCTATGACCGCCCTGAGTTGGCGTTCGATGCGACTGGCTGCTCTGTGCACGTTTGCTACGGCACGCAAAGCCCAGATATCGCACAAGGTGTCGACCGCGCGCACGACGACAATCTCGATCAAGGCGCGGGTGACCAAGGATTGATGTTTGGTTACGCCTGCGACGAAACGCCGGTGCTGATGCCAGCGCCAATCTACTATTCGCATCGCCTCGTGCAGCGTCAATCCGAATTGCGCCGTGACGGTCGTTTGCCGTGGTTGCGTCCAGACGCGAAATCGCAAGTCACGATGCGTTACGAGAACGGCAGGCCGCATTCTGTCGACACGATCGTGCTTTCGACACAACACTCACCCGAGGTCGACAACAAAACCATCGAAGAGGCTGTGATCGAGCTCATCATTAAGCCGGTGATGCCGAAAGAGTGGATGCAGAACCCACGTTTCTTGGTGAATCCCACCGGCCGCTTTGTTATCGGTGGTCCGCACGGCGACTCTGGCTTGACCGGCCGGAAGATCATCGTCGATACGTACGGTGGTGCTTGCCCGCATGGTGGCGGTGCGTTCTCAGGTAAGGATCCAAGCAAGGTTGACCGCTCGGCTGCATACGCGGCGCGTTACGTTGCGAAGAACGTCGTGGCGGCTGGGTTGGCGCGTCAGTGCCAAGTGCAAGTCGCGTACGCGATCGGTGTGGCAAAGCCAATGAACATCACGATTTACACCGAAGGCACGGGTGTCATTCCAGATGAACAGATCGAGAAGCTGGTCGAAGCGCATTTCGATTTGCGTCCGAAAGGCATCGTCAAGATGTTGGACTTGTTGCGCCCAATCTACAAAAAGACCGCTGCTTACGGGCACTTTGGACGTGAAGAACCAGAGTTCACGTGGGAGCGGACCGACAAGGCTGCTGCACTGCGTGCCGCCGCCGGTTTGAAATAGGCCAACAAATAGGCCAACAATTCGGGGCTTTTGCTGGGCTTGTCGTTGCCGCCTCCACTGGACTTTTGGGCTGGTTTGGCCTAGAATTCAAAGTCTCCGAGGAGCGCTGCGATCAGACCCAACGGCGGCAGTAACAACACTGCCCACCCGCTGACCAGGCTCGGAAACGTACAACCGCGCTCGCATCGTTAACCCGATGCGGGCGTTTTTTTTTCGCCCGCGATTTCAGACAGGATGATTGGAGAAACGCATGAACGCCATTCTTAAGCCGCAAAACCTAATCAACAACGATTACGTCGTTGCCGACCTCAAGCTTGCCGATTGGGGCAACAAGGAAATCAAGATCGCCGAAACCGAAATGCCAGGCTTGATGGCGATCCGCCAAGAGTTTGAGGCGATCAAACCACTACGTGGTGCGCGCATCACGGGCTCGCTGCACATGACGATTCAAACGGCTGTGCTCATCCAGACGCTCGAGGCGCTAGGTGCACAAGTTCGTTGGGCGTCGTGCAACATCTTCTCGACCCAAGACCACGCTGCAGCAGCGGTTGCCGCCAATGGCACGCCGGTGTTCGCGGTCAAGGGTGAAACGCTTGAAGAGTACTGGGACTACACCCACCGCATTTTTGAGTGGGCCGATGGTGGCTACTCGAACATGATTCTCGACGACGGTGGCGACGCAACGTTGCTGTTGCACCTCGGTACGCGCGCAGAAACGGATAAGTCTGTATTGGCCTCGCCGGGCTCTGAAGAAGAGCGCATCTTGTTTGCGTCGATCAAGGCGAAGCTCGAAACGTCGCCAAATTGGTATTCAACGCGCCTCGCGCACATCAAGGGCGTGACCGAAGAAACCACCACCGGTGTGCATCGTCTGTACGAAATGCACAAGCGTGGTGAATTGAAGTTCCCGGCGATTAACGTCAACGATTCGGTGACCAAGTCGAAGTTCGACAATCTCTACGGCTGTCGTGAATCGCTGGTCGATGGTATCAAGCGTGCGACTGACGTCATGGTCGCCGGCAAGATCGCTGTCGTCGCCGGTTATGGTGATGTGGGCAAGGGTTCTGCACAAGCGCTGCGTGCATTGTCGGCGCAAGTGTGGGTGACCGAAATTGACCCGATCTGCGCGCTGCAAGCCGCGATGGAAGGCTACCGCGTCGTGACCATGGACTACGCCGCGGACAAGGCAGACATCTTTGTTACCGCGACGGGCAACTTCCACGTCATTACGCACGAACACATGGCGAAGATGAAGAATCAAGCCATCGTCTGCAACATCGGTCACTTCGACAACGAAATCGATGTCGCGTCGCTCGAGAAGACCTGCAAGTGGGAAGAGATCAAGCCGCAAGTCGACCACGTCATCTTCCCTGATGGCAAGCGCATCATCTTGTTGGCCAAGGGCCGCCTCGTTAACCTCGGTTGTGGCACGGGTCACCCAAGCTATGTGATGAGCTCTTCTTTTGCGAACCAGACCATCGCTCAGATCGAGTTGTTCACCAACACCGCCAAGTACCCTGTGGGCGTTTACACGTTGCCGAAGCACCTCGACGAAAAAGTCGCGCGCTTGCAACTCAAGACGCTCAATGCGCAGCTGACGGAGCTCTCGGATCAGCAAGCGACGTATATTGGCGTGGCCAAAGAAGGTCCGTACAAGCCTAGCCACTATCGCTACTAGTGAGCGACGGTCCGCGATTTGCGGATAAGTCGTGATGAGGCGGTCGGCATGCAGTATTGCGCGCCGACCGTTTTCTTCTGCCGTTCAGCAGTGTTAACACTGCGTCCTTGACCCAGCCAAATTGGGAGCGCCATGGCGCAGCCAGCTCGCAATATTTCGTTCGAATTCTTCCCCCCAAAAACGCCGGAGGGAGCCGCAAAATTGCGCGACACCGTTGCGCAGCTCGGGCAGCTCAAGCCCGCGTTTTTTTCTGTGACCTTTGGTGCAGGCGGCTCGACGCAAGACGGTACGCTCAACACGGTCAACCAGATCCGCGAGATGGGCTTCAATGCCGCGCCGCATCTGTCGTGTATTGGCTCGACTGTCGAGAGCATCCGCGGCATCTTGCAGCAGTATCGCGATGCGGGCATTCGACACATCGTGGCATTGCGTGGCGACCTGCCGTCGGGTATGGCGATGGCGGGTGAGTTTCGCCATGCCAGTGACCTCGTCGCTTTTATTCGTGCGCAGCACGGCGATCATTTTCACCTTGAGGTTGCCGCTTATCCCGAGTACCACCCGCAGGCACGCAGTGCGCAGGAAGACTTGCAGAATTTCAAGCGCAAAGTCGAAGCTGGCGCCAATTCGGCGATCACGCAGTACTTCTATAACGCCGATGCGTACTTCCACTTTGTCGAGCAGGTGCGTGCGCTCGGTGTGACGATTCCGATCGTGCCCGGCATCATGCCCATCGGTAGCTTTTCACAGTTGGCGCGCTTTTCTGATGCCTGTGGTGCGGAGATACCGCGATGGGTTCGTCGCAAGATGGAAGGCTTCGGCGACGACTCAGCATCGATCAAGGCGTTTGGACTCGATGTGGTCACGCATCTTTGTGAGGAATTGCTCGACGGTGGTGCGCCAGGCATTCACTTCTACACGATGAACGGCGCTGGGCTCACTTCTACTATTTGCCATCGATTGGGAATGTAGGGCTCGCCTCCAATCGGGGGATACTCATTTCCGTCGGTTCGATTAGACTTCTTCGGTACTGGAGGTCTTGCCGATGCCATTTAAGCCCCACCTAAATCGTTTCGTCCTTGCAGCCTATTGGCTTGCATTGGCCGTGTTCTCGGCTGCCGTAGTTGCGCAGGAGGTGGTTAACACCAACCGCGCCACGGATATGCGCGCGGCACCCGACGATTCGTCGGCCGTTGTGCGCATGCTGGCGCCGCAAACGCAGGTGCAGGTACTGGAACGTCGAGGGGCTTGGACGCGTGTGAAAGGTGTCGAGCCCGAAGCGCCAAGCGGCTGGGTGCGCATGATGCACTTGCGTGGCGAGGTCATCATTGAGCAAGCCGCACCGCAGCGTGGCAGCGGTGTCATGGGCGGATTGAACCGCCTGTTCGGCGGCAGTCAACAGACCGCCGCGCCGCGCGCGCAGAGCGCAACGCTTGGTATTCGCGGACTGTCGCCAGAGGAACTGCAAGCGGCGTCACCAAACCCGCAAGCGCTTGCCAAGGTGCGCGGATTAGCGGCGAGCAAAGACGAGGCCGCTACGTTTGCGAAGACTGCCAACCTTGCGGCGGCAACGGTTGAAGACCCCGCTGAGGCAGCAACGAATAAGCCAGGAGCGCGTCGATGAAAAACGTTTGGATTGTGATCGTTCTTGCCGCGCTGCTGGGTGCGAGTCTGCCAGCGAGCGCGCAGTTTGACTTCAGCAAGCTCAACAAATTGGGTGATGCGCTCAAGAAGGGTCAAGACGTTGCGAAGAAGGCGTCCGAGGCCACGCGCGAACTGACAGAGGCAGAAGAGGTCGAGGCTGGCGACGGCATGGCGGCGAGCTTTTTGGGTGCCGTACCTTTACATCCCGACGCGGAGTTGCAGCGCTACGTCAATCGCGTGGGGCGTTGGGTAGCAACGCAGTCGCGTCGGCCGGACCTGAAGTGGTCGTTTGCGGTTCTCGACACGCCGACGATTAACGCTTTCGCGGTTCCCGGCGGCACGATCTTCATTTCGGTCGGTCTGCTGAAGCGGCTCAAGAGCGAATCAGAACTCGCTGGCGTGCTCGGCCATGAAGTCGCGCACGTTATGCAGCGCCACCATGTCAAGGCGATTCAAGCTGCGGCCAAGACTGACCTGATGAAAATGATTGGTTCGGAGGTGGTCGACGCGCGCAGCGGCGCCTCGCCCCTCGGCAAAGAGGGCATTAAGCTGCTGACCAGCACCGGGCTCACCATCATGTCGAAGGGCCTCGATAAGGCGGACGAGTTCGAGGCGGATCGCATCGGTGCGGTGCTGGCGGCGCGTGCGGGCTACGACCCATACGGACTTGTGGCGGTGCTGCAAATGCTCGCTGCCGTGAAGCAGGAGGAGTCGGGCTTCTCGTTGATGATGAGCACGCATCCGACGCCGAATGATCGCCTCACCGAGCTTGAGAAATTCACTTCCACGCTTGATCGGTTTGCGGCCCAGCCGCAGGTAGAGGATCGGTTCGCGAAAGTGCTTGCACAGCTCAAGTAGCGTGGTCGGGTGAACTTGGGTGCGTCGTTCGACGCGCCCATTCCTCACATACTTTTTTTCTGCGCTTTTCAGCATCGCGCGCGTAAGGCGCGCTTGACGACGCCGACGTATGAGGTGTCACGCATCGAGACTTCCGCTCGACTCTGCGTGCGACGACAACCTCAAACTATTTCGGAGTCCTCAATGAAGCCCTTGATCAAACTGATTGCTGGTGCAGTGCTTGCCGCTGGTACGGCGGTGCCTTTTTTTGCTCACGCTGAACTGCTGCCTGGCGACGTCGATCGCTACGTGACCAAATACGATCTCAACAAAGATGGCAAGCTCACCCGCGCCGAGATCATGAAGATGGCCGAAGAGATGATCAATAAAATGGCCGACAAAAACGGCATGATTGATTCGAAGGCTGCGATGCGGTTTCTTCTCGAACTGCAACGCTCGGACGGCGGTGCGCCGGTCATGATGAGCAAACAAGACGTGCTGAAGAAGATCGGTGCCATGCTCGATAAGGAAGATACGAGCAAGTCCGGCGTGTTAAGCCGCGCGCAGTTCGAACGCTTTCTGCGTGAACTCATGCGCTCTGGCGGCTAACGCACGAGCATTCCAGGCGAGCCTAAACGGCACGTTTTCCAGAAGCAAAACTCTAGTATTGGCGGGTAGTTTCAGGCATTTGCCCGAAAAAGCGCGCCAATGCTAGGGTTTGACATCCGCTGCGAGCTTGGCGGCGAGTCCGACGTAGGTTGCCGGGGTGAGTGCGAGCAACGCGTCGATCTCGTGCTGTGGTAGCTTGAGTCCGCGAATGAAGGTCTGCATGGACTCGCGATCAATGCCGCCCTTGCCTCGCGTGAGGTCCTTGAGTTGTTCGTACGCATCGGTGATGCCATATTTGCGCATCACGGTTTGAACTGGCTCGGCCAATACGTCCCACTGCTCGTCGAGGTCAGCCGCTAACTTGGCGGGATTGGCTTCGAGCTTATGCAAGCCGCGGTTGAGTGACTCATATGCCAACAACGCATACCCAAGCGCCACACCCATGTTGCGCAGTACGGTTGAGTCGGTGAGGTCGCGCTGCCAACGCGAAATCGGCAGCTTCTCTGACAAGTGCCGCAGCAGCGCATTGGCGAGGCCAAGATTGCCCTCGGAGTTTTCGAAGTCGATCGGATTGACTTTGTGCGGCATCGTCGAAGAACCAATCTCACCGGCCTTGGTCTTCTGCTTGAAGTAACCCTTCGATACGTAACCCCAAATGTCGCGGTTCAAATCGATCAGGATGGTGTTGGTGCGTGCGACCGCATCGAAGTACTCGGCCATGTAGTCGTGCGGCTCAATCTGAATGGTGTAAGGATTGAATGACAAGCCAAGCGACTCCACAAAGCGCTGCGCAAAACGTGGCCAGTCAAGTTTGGGATAGGCTGAAACGTGAGCGTTGTAGTTGCCCACCGCGCCATTGATTTTGCCGAGGATCGTCACGTGCTCAAGCGCGCTGATGGCGCGCGATAGGCGCGCGGTGACGTTGGCCAGTTCTTTTCCTAGTGTCGTTGGCGAAGCAGGCTGTCCATGTGTGTGCGAAAGCATCGGCAGCGCCGCGTGCTCGTGCGCCATGTTGGCGAGCTTGGCGGCGGTGCCACGTAACACTGGGAGCAGCACGGTTGCGCGCGCTTCGGAGAGCATGAGCGCGTGCGAGAGATTGTTGATGTCTTCCGAAGTACAGGCGAAGTGGATGTACGACTTTGCTTTAGCCACTTCCTCGAGATTAGCGAAGGTTTCCCCGAGCCAATACTCAACTGCCTTGACGTCGTGATTCGTCGTCGCTTCGATCGCTTTGACCCGCTCCGCATCTTCAACGCTAAACGCATCGATGCGCCCACGAAGCGCACTGACCGTAGACGGGTTGAACGCGCTGATGCCGTCGATGCCGGGCTCGGCGGCGAGTGCGATCAACCACTCGATCTCCACCTTGAGACGGAACTTGATGAGCGCATATTCGGAGAAGCAAACGCGAAGTTGCTCAACTTTTTTTGCGTAACGACCGTCGAGAGGCGAGAGCGCGGTAACCGTAAGATGGGGCAGGGACATGAGCGACCAAAGCGCAACTAATGCGCAACGAACTGGATAGCTGTCACTCTATCACGAGGCGCGTTTTTCACTCTGTCGCTTGGGAGGCCACTGCTATAATTGAGTCAAATTTTGCACGCGTTTTCAGCGTGTTTTTTAGTGCCAACACTTGCATCGTTCGGTTCATCAATAGGCCTCTCCAAGCATGAAACTCATCGCCTCACTGACCACGCCATTCGGTCGAAAAGTACGCATCGTCCTCGCTGAAAAACGTATTGAGTGTGAGTGGATGGAAGTAAATGTTTGGGCGCCCGACACGAAGGTGGGCTTGTACAACCCACTCACCAAGATTCCGGTGCTTGTGTTGGACGAC
>JAJTHU010000141.1 GCA_021300055.1 Nitrosomonadaceae bacterium
CCACCATTGATGACGAGTGTCATGAGCAGAGATCTCTTCACTACGATCTTAGCCTCCAACGTACCGAAAAGACCCGACCGCTGCCACCCGAGAGTAAGCTCGTTTAGCTCGCCGAAGCTGGCATCGTTTTGTGAACGAAAAATGGGGATGCGGCGTTTAAGGCGCTCGGAACTGGGCAGTTTTCGCTAGACGCTCGGTCGATTAATAGAACGCGGCCGCAGCCGCGCTCCGTTGAGCCAGTTCTCGTATACGTTCAGCGCCGCGTGGATCAATTGCACAGCCAAAGTGCGCACCAAACGAACGTTTTTGGCGCCTAAACAGACCGCAAAATTGGGCGCGGCGAGTAATAGTCAGATACTGGTGCCAGCCACAATCTGCCCCAACTTCATTGGCACAGCATGGGCACAAGCTGGGCACTGTGCCCAGCGCAGCAAGACCAGCCTTGCTAAGTCCTTGAATTGATGGCGCGCCCGACACGATTCGAACGTGCGACTTCCACCTTCGGAGGGTGGCACTCTATCCAGCTGAGCTACGGGCGCGTGGTACCAGTTTAACATCGCCCTCATCTGGCTTTAGAAGACGCGGCGCGCGCCGCTATAATTCACCTTTTGCAACGAGTCTTCGCGTCGGGAGCCCGAAATGAGTGAATCACAACCCCAGAATCAGGATGACATTTCCGGTTCTGGCACCATCAAGATGTCCATCATTGTCCTCGTCGGGGCAATCGCATTGGTGGTCTGTATCCTCCTGCTGGCCTATTACGCTGTGGGCTCGCGTACGCTCGGGGCGAGCAACCCCAAAAGCAGTACGCCAGACACTGTCCAATCTCGGATTGCCCACCCCGCTGCTCTCGTCGTCGACGAGAGCAAAGGTCCAGTCCCGGGCCTGTCTGCTGCCCCGGCAGCCGCCAAGCCATCGGCAACGCCTGCTGCCGTCGCTGCGGTGATTCCTGCCGCTATTCCAGCCGCCGCGGCGGCTGGCGCCAAGCCTGCAGGTGGTGAGGGTATCTACAAGGCATCATGCGCGGCGTGCCACTCGCCTGGCGTAGCGGGTGCCCCGAAGAGTGGCGACAAGGCAGCATGGGCACCACGAATTGCCCAAGGCAAAGACACGTTGTACAAGCATGCGATCGGCGGGTTCCAAGGCAAAGGTGGCGTCATGCCTGCAAAGGGCGGCAACACCACGCTATCGGACGCAGACGTCAAGTCCGCCGTTGACTACATGATTGCGCTCAATCGATAGGTTTGTGCTTGATGCACTGCAGACCGAAGGGGGCGGCTTGTACCGCCCCTTTTTGTTTTGGCGGTGATACAAGTGAAGCAAAAGTAGACGGCTGAGATGGCGACCTACGTAATCGGCGATCTGCAGGGCTGTTATGCAACCCTGACTGCCTTGCTCGCGCAGGTGCGATATCGACGCGCGAACGACTCGCTTTGGTTTGTTGGGGACATTGTTAACCGAGGTCCGAGTTCGCTGGAGTGTCTCCGATTTGTTGCCTCACCGAATCAGCGCACGGTGGTGGTGTTAGGAAATCACGACCTGCATTTGCTCGCGCGCGCAGAAGGCCTCGCGAAAGCTGGGCGCCTTGATACCTTGGACGAAGTATTGTCCGCGCCTGACGGGGCTCGCTTGCTCGATTGGTTGCGTCGACAGAAGATGTTGCATGTTGAAGGGGGCAACGCGATGGTCCACGCCGGCCTGCTACCTAGCTGGTCGTGGCAACAAGCGCGTTCACTCGCGCGCGAAGTCGAAGCGCAACTGCGCGGCCCGCATTATCGACGCTACCTTGCTTCAATGTATGGTGATGAGCCAAGGACTTGGCGGCCTCGCCTATCAGGCGCGGACCGTTTTAGGTTCTGTGTGAATGTGTTTACTCGCATGCGCGCCATTGCCGCGAGCGGCGCAATAGATCTGCGATACAAAGGCCCGATCGAATTGATGCCTCGCGAACTCACGTCATGGTTTGAAGTGCCAAGCGTGCGTCGAGCAGATCGAACAACTTATGCGGGCCATTGGTCGGCAATTGGTCTCGCCAAGCGCACAAACTTTGTGAGCCTTGATACCGGTTGCGTCTGGGGCAACACACTGACCGCTGTGCGCATTGAAGACGGCAAGATTTTTCAGGAGCCGTGCCGCGACGCAATCGTGCGTGGCGCGCACGAATAACGCGTCACAGAAGTAAGGACGCGCCTTCAGCCAGAGTTAGCGGATTCAGCGGACGGCGCTTCTTTGCTGTTGTCGAAGCGATGATGCGTCGCCGATAGCGGCACACCGAGGATACGCGCGATTGCGGCTTCCGCTTCTGCAGCCACCTCGCGGCGATTGCGCTGATGTGTCGAGATCACCGGGGCGAATGTGATGTGAGCGATGACCCGAGGCGTACCAATGATGTTCGTCATCGATTGGGAAAAGCTGGTCTCGCCGATGAAGGCAACGCTTGACGTGGGTTCGCCGCGCTCGTTGCGGTAGCCGATGGCTGCGGGTGAAATGTCCGCGCTATTCGCGACTGCAGGCTCAAACAGTGACGTGTGAAACCGGAGCAAACGGTCGCCTGCCGTGGTCGTCCCCTCCGGGAAGACGGCAACGGTGTCGCCAACCTCAAGTGCATCATGAATCTCGCGGTTGATGCGCGCAGTATCGCTGCGGCGCGTGCGATGCACGAATATGGTGCCGGCCGCTTCCACCAGCCAACCCGCGAGCGGCCAATCGCGAATCTCGGACTTCGCAACGAAGCGCGAAGGTTGCGCGGCGTTGATCACAAAGATATCCAACCAGGACACGTGATTGGCAACGACGAAGAGCTTGCTGTGCTTATTGTCGTCGGCTGACGGAACTGCACCATGCGCGTCTAGCACGATGTTCAGGATTTGCAACAACTTCTTCGCCCACGATTGCGTGATGCGGGCGCGCGTCCGCGGTGCGACACGAGGGTAGACAAAGGTCGTTACCAGCAGCCCCTGCACGACGTGCAACAGCAACCGCATCCAGCGCAGCGCACGCACTGGGCCCGCAGTTTTCTCGATCGTAGACGTCACGATAAGCGCCCCGCTTGAACCATTCGCCCGCATAGCACGTTGAGCGAGCCCCACGTAACGAGGTCATCGAACGTGGCTGTTGCTGCGCCGCTGGTGTACACGATGTCCCCGTTTCGATTGTTGGCGGAATCAAACTGCGTGGCCAGCGTGTCTTTGCCCGGCGAGTACACGACAAACGGAGCCATCTTCGTCAGCTCAAACACGGTGCCGCAATTTGCCGTAGGCGGCGAAGTCGTGAGTCCGGTTGCGCATACATAAATCAAATTTGAGAGGCCGGACACGCCGCCCATCGTGGCGGTCCGAATGCCGTCCGTGCGCGTAAGGACGTTTGTTGTCGTGCCAACAGAGGCTGCCGAGATCGCATAACGAACACGTCTTGCTGTTGTACCACCGGCCCACGCATCCTGAAGATAACCCTGCGAATCAACAGGCGTGAGAGCCAGTGTACGCGCGGGGACAAATCCATCTCGCGCAAAACAACGGCCATTCGCGCTGTAGATCCCAACTCTTTCTGCACCGCAAATCGTTGGTGAGTCGTTGGTGCAGAAACTCTCTTGCGCACTGCTGCTTGCCGAGGCGGGACACGGCAATCGACCGTTAGCAATCGCGAATCCATAAATGGCTTCTTTGACCAATTCAAGATGGCGCTGTGTCTCTTGGCTGCGCCTCGCTTCAACATGCGCCGCCAATGGAAAGCCGACCGCTGCCACTAAGATGGCCAAGATGAGCAACACCACCGCGACCTCAACGAGCGAGAGGCCGCGCGCGATTCGCCTAACGGGGGACGGTAGCAATGGTGTCTGCATAAGTTGGGTTGCGCGGTAGTTTCTCCGCCGCAAAAAATTTGGTGGTGGCGCCTGTGGTATTCGGTGCCTCAAGAAAGTCCGCGACCGTCGGGCTTGGGCGATAGCGATTTTGCGATAGCGCGGCTAACTGTGGTCCGGCAACGATCACCGCAGCGTCAATGTTGCCGCGCCCACCCACGCTGAAACAGTTTGCAGAGCATGGATTACTCACGCCACTGCCGTCCGGGGCGGAGTCGCTGGACATTGCGGCGTAGGTAAGCTCGTACCATCTTTGGGTTAGATACCAAGATGGCAGGTCGGCATGTGCGCGGGTCGTCAGGGCAATTCGGCCGGTACCGGCGGACGAGCCAGTCCATGCCGGTAAGTAAGGACCACTCGATACGTCAAACGGCGGAGTGCCAAGCGAGTTTGGCATCCACGCGTCTGACATGCGGACTGTGCCCAATCCGGTGGTCGGTTCGATCAACGGCTCAGTGGATTTGGTGGTGATGGTGCGCGTCGCGATTTTGGTCGTACTCGACGCCCCGAGGCTTGGCGGGTTCGTTGCTTGAGTGGCAGTGATGCCTGCAACTGAAATGCTGCGGGTTTGGATACCAGCCACCGATGACACGGCGAGCGAAAAGACACCACCCGTAATCGGACGCCGCCAAACGGAATAGTTCACAGGAGTCGTCACTGTCGCGGTGATGCTCCCACAAGTCGCCGCGCTGATTTTTCCGCTGCTGCACGCATAGTTGCAGCGCGCGACAGGTGTTGGAATAGACGCGTTGTATAAGGCATTGGCTGTGATGGTGCGAGCGACCGGTGTTCCCGTAGTGTTACGCAGCTGGCAGAGATAAAACCACCCGTAGCATGGGAAGGTGAAAGAGTTGGTCGACGGTGTCGCAAGTGTCGGCGTGCCGAAGCTCGGCGTGATGACCCACTGCATCTCAGTGAAGAAATGATTCGAAGGTAGTGATACGTCTTTGGGTGCGACGAAAGGAATGAGGCCCGAGATGGTGCCCGGCACGGCCAATGTTGCCGTCTCAGGATCGGTTGGATTGGCGAGCGGCGCAAGCCACGGCAGGCCGCCCGTCGCGGTTCTATGGGCGAGAGATGCTTCGCGAACCTCCGTCGCAACGCGTCGTTCGACCGCTTCCATGAGTTCGTC
>JAJTHU010000066.1 GCA_021300055.1 Nitrosomonadaceae bacterium
ATTCTGTGAAGGGTGCTGCCAAGCCATACGTCGCCGAATTCGAAATGTCGTTTCTGGCGCACGCGCCGATGGAGCCGCTGAACTGTACGGTTGCCATCACGGGGGACAAGTGCGAGCTTTGGGTTGGTTCGCAGTTTCAGACAATTGACGCGGGCGCAGCTGCAAAAACCGCAGGCGTGCCGTTTGAGAACGTCAAACTCAATACGATGATTGCCGGCGGCGGGTTTGGACGTCGCGCGAACCCAGCGTCCGACTACATCATCGAAGCCGTCGAAATCGCCAAGAAGGCGAAGGTGCCTGTTAAGACCGTTTGGACACGCGAAGACGACACTAAGGGCGGCTATTACCGCCCCATGTACGTGCATCGCATTGAAGCCGGTCTCGACGCCAGCAATCGTATCGCGGGTTGGAATCACACCATCGTCGGTCAATCGATCATCACGGGCACGTCGTTTGAGCCGTTCCTAGTCAAGGACGGTATCGACGCGAGTAGCGTCGAAGGTGTGGCCGACACGCCTTACGATATCCCGAACATGCACACTACCTTGCACACCACAAAAACCGGTGTGCCAGGGCTTTGGTGGCGCTCTGTTGGGCACTCGCATACTGCGTTTGCGATGGAGACCGCGATGGACGACCTCGCCAAACTGGCGGGTCAAGATCCTGTCGCGTTTCGTCGCGCCTACTTGGGCAAACACCCGCGCGTACTCAATACACTCAACCTCGCAGCGGAAAGAGCGGGCTGGGGTTCGCCATTGCCGCGCGGCCGTGCACGCGGTGTGGCGGTGCACGAGTCGTTTGGCTCGGTGGTCGCACACGTCGTCGAAGTCTCGCTCAACAAAGGGCAGCTACGTTTGCACCGCGTGGTGTCGGCTATCGATTGTGGCCTCGTGGTCAACCCGTTGACGGTCACCGCGCAGGTTGAGAGCGCGGTCGTTTATGGGCTGTCAGCGGCACTGCACGGCAAGATCACGTTGAAGGATGGTCAGGTGCAGCAGTCGAATTTCCACGATTACCCGAGCCTGCGCATGAGTGAGATGCCGCGCGTTGAGGTGCACATTGTTCCGGGCGGTACGGCGCCGACTGGCGTCGGCGAACCGGGCTTGCCGCCCATCGCGCCTGCTGTCGCGAACGCGCTGTTTGCGCTGACAGGTAAGCGGTTGCGCGACATGCCTTTTAACTTGGCATCGCTTAGCGCGTAACCGGACGGCACACGCCTCGTTTGTGCGTGCAAGCCCTTTAGCGCCGCCAATTTGGCGGCGCTCGCACTTAGTGGATTTTTTTGTTTGACTCTTATGCAATTGAACGCGTTTAGATCTTTTCGTCTTTGTGCCGCCTTGCTGTTAGCCATCGCGCTGACAGGTTGCGCATACGTTGAGTCGAAACAGGGCGAGTGGATTTTCCGGCCGACCGAAGCCACTTGGTGGGGGGCACGTGAATTGCCGAGCCACTTCGTCGAGAAGTGGATTCCGGTGGGGCGCGAGGGCGAGCAGATTCACGCATGGTGGGCGCCTGCATCACGCCCAGACGCACCGGTTCTGCTTTATCTACATGGCGCACGCTGGAACCTCACTGGGAGTGTGACGCGCATCCCACGTTGGAACCAGATGGGGTTTTCGGTGCTTGCGATTGACTATCGTGGCTTCGGAAAATCGACACTGCGTTCCCCAACCGAGCAGAGCGCAAACGAAGACGCTGATGCCGCGTGGCAGTACTTGAAGCAACTCGCCCCGCAATCGCGCCGCTTCATTTTTGGGCACTCGCTTGGCGGTGCGATGGCAACGCATCTCGCCATCACGCACCCTGATGCTGATGGTCTGATTCTTGAGGGGACGTTTACAAGCGTACCCGACATGGTGAAGGCGTCACGCTTTGGTTTCCTACCGATTAGCGCATTGATCACACAACGCTTTGATAACCTCCAGCGTATCGACGATGTGAAGATACCCGTGTTGATCGCGCACGGTACCAATGACAGCATCGTTCCATATGAAATGAGCGAGCGGCTCTACGCTGCTGCGCGCGCGCCGAAGCGACTGTTTCGTGCGGAGGGTGGTTCACACCACAATCTAACGTCGCGCTTTTTTGCGGAGTACGCGGCCGCCATCCGCGAACACTTCCGCTTGGGCTAGTGGCTCGATGGATACGCCGCGTGTTGCGGATTTCCAAAATGAAAGTGCAAGCAGGGCGGGCACTTTGGGGCAAAATCCTTGGAAATGTCTGTCAATACTAGGGTTTTGCTGTTCCCACATCGGCACCAAGTCCATGCAGCCGGTTTCACCAAACACCGAGGCTCGTTGTGCAGTCACTTGATCTGACCGTTCTGCAATCGCTGCAAAGCTGGCTTGAAGCCGGGCACCGCGCTGTGCTGGTGACGGTCGCACGCACGTTTGGCGCGAGCCCGCGACCGCCGGGTTCGATGGTGGCGATTCGTGATGACGGCTTGTTGGTGGGTTCCGTTTCGGGTGGCTGCATTGAAGACGATCTGATCGCGCGCCGCAGCGAGTGGGTTGATGGCGTTCCTGCGCTGCTACGTTATGGCGTCACCAGCGACGAGGCGCGGCGGTTTGGTCTGCCTTGTGGTGGCGATATGCAGTTAATCGTTGAAGCTGGGCTGCGTGCCAAGCGCGTTCAAGATTTGCTTGCCCGCATTGCGGCAGGGGCAGTATTTTTTCGTGATGTCGATCTAGCCAGTGGTGCGTGGCAATTCCGTGCGGCGAAGGCCACTGACCAGACCGACATCAACGACACCGTGTTCTCGTGTATGCACGGGCCACGCTGGCGCATGTTCATCATCGGTGCGTCGGAAATCGGCGTGTATCTGGCTGAAATCGCCAAGACCCTCGACTTCCGCGTGACCGTCTGCGATCCGCGCGACGGCTATCGTGATGCCTGGCGGGTGAGCGACACCACGCTTACCACCGAGATGCCCGACGACGCGGTCCGCGCCATGGTGCCCGACGATCACACTGTTGTGATTGCCGTGTCCCACGACCCCAAGCTCGACGACATGGCGCTCATGGAGGCGTTGAACACGCGCGCCTTCTATGTCGGCGCAGTGGGCTCGACCAAAACGTCTGACGAGCGGCGGCAGCGTCTGACCGGACTGGACGTCAGCCCTGCTAACGCAGCGCGCTTGCATGGCCCGGTCGGACTCGCTATCGGTAGTCGTACGCCACCCGAAATCGCTGTCGCTATCGCGGCCGAGTTGGTTGCCGCGCGTAACCGGCGGTTGCTGGTCGCGACCACCGCTGCCGAGCGCGTGGCATGACTTTGCAAGTCGACGCGTCGACGATAAAGGTCGGCGTGTTGTGTGACACCCCCAAATCCGCAGTGACCGGGATTGTCCTAGCGGCTGGCCGCGGCGAGCGATTCGGTGGCGACAAGCTGCTCGCACCCACAGCCGATGGAAAAGTGCTGATCGAGCGCACGCTCGCGCCCTGGTTGGAGACACTCGATGATGTAGTGGTCGTTGTCAGACGCCGCGACGCCGCGTTACGCGCGCGCTTGGCTGGTATCGCAGTATTGCATCCGAGCTTGCGCTACGTGATCAACGAAAGCGCTGACGAAGGCATGGGCACATCGATTGCCAGTGGCGTCGGTGTTGCGCCCAATGCAAGCGCGTGGCTGATCGGGCTCGGCGATATGCCTTGGGTGCCCAGAGAAGTACTCGCACACCTGAAGAATGCCGCTGAGGCGGTAGATGGCACCGTTGCGCAGATCGTTATCCCCGAGCACGCGGGGCAGCGCGGTCATCCCGTGCTTTTCAGCGCATCGTTCCGCAACGACTTGCTTGCACTCAGCGGTGATCGCGGTGCGCGCAGCGTGATCGATGCAAACGCCGGGGTGGTGCGTAGCATCGCTGTCGATAGCGATGGCGTGCTACGCGACGTTGACGTTCCGGCAGATTGGACCGGCACACCAACGGCCTAACGCGTTGGTGTGGCGGCGAAGCGCGTCGGCTTAGGCCGGTTTACGTACCTTCTCGCCGGCTTCAATGCGCAGCGGCAAGATGTTCTGCTTCGGCGGCAGCGGGCACGTAGTGAACTCGGAGAACGCGCACGGTGGGTTGTATGCGCGGTTGAAGTCGAGCGTAAATGTCGAATTGGGCTCCGGGCGCTTTTCGATCGACAAGAAGCGTGCTGGTCGGTAGGTGGTATCGCCCGCCGTGCGGTCGCGCATCACAAAGAACAAGCCCGTACCATCGCCCACGGCGTCTAGGAGATAGGTCTTGCCGCCGAGCTTGAACTCGACATAGCCAGGGGAGGGCTCGTCGGAGACTTCGTCGATGATGTTGACGATCGAGATCTTCTTGCCGGGCGGGTAGGGCACATACTTAGCCTGCACGCGATACGCAGCTGACGGTTCATACCAAATGCGGCCCTTGAAATTCGCACGCACGTCCGACTTGTTGTCAGCGAGACGCAAGATGTAGCGACCATCGCGCTCAATGACGTGCATCGAGATGCGATCCAACGCCACCCAGTCGCGCCGCTCTGTGCCGATGCCGAGCTTGCGCTCACCGCTAAATGGTTTGCCGTCCGCACTCCAGCTCGTACCATCGGCAGGCTTGAGGGTGACGCTCTTGTTGGCGGTGTCTACGACAATCGTTCCCAGTGTCTCGGGGCCAACGCCAGCGAGTTGCGGCGGAAAGACGATATCGTTTTGCTTGCCAGTGCCGAAGGTGTTAACGCCGGGCTTCATGATGAACCGACCCGCCAGCGTGAGCCAACCGTTGTCGCGCTTCAGGCTGGTTTCAGCGCGTTCACGCCAAGCTTCAATTTCAGCGATGTATTCGAGTTCAAGCGGCGCTTCGCTTGCTTTCGGTTTCGATGACTTGGCTGGTTGCGCTGCCGCTTTGGCGGTGGTGGCTGCACCGGCCGAAGAGGACGCAGACGCAATCGCGTGGCCCGCGACCGATGCAAATAGCAACGCGAAAAATCCGAGGGCACCAACGGCACGGCGCTTGGAGGCGCCCGCGAGTCGCGGGTCGACGTGAGTCTGGAAGGCTTGGATGTGGAGTCGCATAAATGCTCCGATTGGCAGAGGCGGTAGACCGCTCAACGTGTTTCAATTTGGCGCGGTGTTAGTAGAACCGCGGCTGGTAAGCGTCAATTATGCAGCGGTTGCGCGCCGCAACTCTATTCAGTCCGCGGATGCGCCGCTGTCGAGCATGTCGGGGGTTAGGTCGTTCATGCACTTAAAGTGTCCCAACGGACACTCGCGCTGAAAGCACGGGCTGCATTCGAGTTTGAGCGTGAATACCCGCGCCTTCGGCGAGAGGGGTGGCGTAAAGCCGGGAGAGGAGGACCCGTAAACCGCGCTCACCGGGGCGCCGACCGCGCACGCGACGTGCATAAGCCCCGAATCGTTGGTTACAACCTCGGACGCCAGACTCAACAGGTCAACCGCCTCGACGAGGCTGGTGAGGCCGGCCAAGTTGGCGCAAACGCCGCCCGCGAGTTGATTGATCTCTTCTGCGATCGCGCGATCCGCTGGGCCACCGAACAGCCACACTTGCTTCCCGGCGGCGACGCGACGGCGCGCCAGTCCGGCGAAGTGGGCCGCAGGCCAGCGCTTGGCCGGGCCAAACTCGGCTCCGGGGCACAGCGCGACCATGGGCGCGTCCGCAAGCAAGTTCAAGCGTGCCAGAGCGGCGGCGCGGGCGTTAGTGTCGATCCGAAGCTGTGGCAATGGCAGCGGACGTGGCATCGTGCTCGGCACCGCCCCAGCATCCTCCGCCAACCACGCAAATCGTTCCGCCATCGTGGGCATGGCTGCGGTGTCGAGATCGCGGCAGTCGCTGAGTATCCAGCCGCGCTTTTCGCCACGATAGCCGACAATGTTTGGAATGTTTCCGAACCACGGAATCAAGCCGCTTTTGAAGCTGTTCGGCAGCACGTATGCACTGTCATAGCCTCGCGAGCCGAGCGCGCGACCCGCTTCGCGGCGCGTCCACAGGCGCAATGCGCCGTGGCCGAAAGGGTTAAGCAACACCTCGTGCACTTCAGGCATACGCGCATAAACGGGTGCGACCCAAGGGGGGGCGTAAACGTCGATGAGCGCGCTAGGTGTGTGCGCTTTGAGGCGTGCGAGAAGTGGCTGCGACAGCACCGCATCGCCGATCCATGCGGGGGCGATGATGAGTGTACGCATCAGCGTGGCCGGACTCTCAATGCCCAGTTGGGGCGGGGCCCTCGAGTTGGTACACCGTGCCGCAATAGGGGCACTTGCCCTCGCCGCTGTGAGCGACATCGATGAATACGCGCGGGTGGCTGTTCCATAACTTCATCGCCGGTGTTGGACAATGCAGTGGCAAATCTTTTGCGGTGACTTTGACCGGTGTTTGGGTTTTGGTGCTCATGAGCGTCTCACTTCACTGGGGTCAGCCAAGAGTGGTACTTGGGGTTGCGCCCGTAGACGATATCAAAGAACGCGCTTTGCAGTTTTTCGGTGATTGGGCCGCGCGTGCCGCTGCCAATGATGCGTCCGTCCAATTCGCGGATTGGGGTGACCTCGGCGGCGGTGCCGGTGAAAAATGCCTCGTCAGCGATGTAGACGTCGTCGCGGGTGATTTTGCGCGCTTCGACGGGGATGCCGAAATCGGCACACACTTGCTGGATTGAGCGCCAAGTGATGCCGTCAAGCGCCGAGGTGAGTTCGGGCGTGGCGATGCGGCCATCACGGATGATGAACAGATTCTCTCCTGCGCCCTCGGCAACGTAGCCTTCGGTGTCGAGCAGCAGTGCCTCATCGTAGCCATGGTCGACCGCCTCGTTGTTGGCGAGGATCGAGTTAGCGTAAGTCGAAGCGACTTTGGCGCGCGGCATCGTGACATTCACATGGTGGCGTGCGTACGACGAAGTTTTGACGCGAATGCCCTTCTTCAGGCCATCCTCACCCAGATACGCGCCCCACGGCCAAGCGGCGATGGCGACGTGAACCTTTGCCCCCTTGGGAGACACGCCCATCTTCTCTGAGCCGTAGAAGGCGATTGGACGCAGATAGCAGCTTTCAAGGTTGTTCTCGCGGACCACCAAGCGCTGCGCTTCCATGATTTCTTCCATCGAGAACGGCATGGTCATTTGATAGATCTTGGCCGAGTTGAACAACCGCTTGGTGTGTTCGTGGAGACGAAAGATTGCCGTGCCCAGCGATGCCGACTCGGTCTTGTACGCACGTACGCCTTCAAACACCGCTAGCCCGTAGTGCAGCGAGTGCGTGAGCACGTGGGTCGTGGCTTCGCGCCACGGGATGAGCTTGCCATCAGACCAGATCAGGCCATCGCGGTCAGACATCGACATAGGGGGTTCTCCGAGGGGTAGGGCAATAAAGGGTGAAACGGGAAGCCGAGCGCAGTCACTCTGCACCAAGCCGCAAAATGTGAGCCGCGCAACTGGGGCGATTTTCCGGGCGCTGCGCCTGAGCGGGTCCCTAAGGCCGACTGGTAGCGCAGTGCCAAGCGACCAGTTCGCCTTAAATTTTAGCCGAAGCCCTCATCCTCCGTCGTGATCGAATCCTCAGGCGGTGGGATTTATCGCAAATGCGACGTGAACTTGGCGCAAGATGTGCTCGGCCTCGCAGCCTGAAGGGGCTCTATGCCATAATCGTTTGGAGACGTGTCATTGGGTATGTCAGTAGGTTTATCGCTAGTTAGGGTCAACCTTCGGTAGGATGATTTGGCCGTGCTCAGAACGTTTTGGGCGCTTCTCTTGCAGACACTACGATCGCATCGACTGAATTGGTACAGCTCCTCGATCCCCATGACCTAAACAAGAGCCTCACCCCCGAGCAGAAGCTCGCGGGCGACATGCTGCTCTTCTCCACTGGCTTGATGATGTTCGCCTCCGTTCTCTGGTTGGCGATCTACTGGAGTTTCGGTCAACGCCTCTCAACGACCATCCCGCTGATCTTCCAAGGGTTGTCGACCTGCACCATCATCTTTTATTTGCGAACGCGCAAACTCGCGCCGTTTTGCTTGATGCAGTTGTCGTTGTTCCTATTCACGCCATTTGTGTTGCAGTGGACGATCGGCAATTTCGTCAACGCCAGCGGCGTGTCGCTATGGGCGTTGTTGGCTCCGGTCGGCGCGATTGTCATCATGGGCACCCGCGAGTCAGTGCCTTGGTTTGTGGCCTACATCTTCATGACCGCCATGTCGGGCATGTTCGATTACGTGCTCTTGCCGGACGCCAAGCTGTTCGACATGAAGACCGTTGCGGTCTTCTTCGTGTTGAACTTTGTATCAATCTCTGCGATGGTCTATGTGCTGCTCTGGTATTTCTCGCGAGAGAAGAACAAGCTGCATGAAATCGTTGAATCGAAGTCGCGTGCGTTGGCAACCGAAAAAGAGCTCGCTGACCGCCTGTTGCTCAATATCCTGCCGCCAACAATTGCGGAGCGCCTCAAGCGGCAAGAGACCAGTATCGCGGACGGTCATGCCGACGTCTCCGTAATGTTTGCCGACATAGTCAATTTCACGCACCTGTCGGAAGAAATG
>JAJTHU010000166.1 GCA_021300055.1 Nitrosomonadaceae bacterium
ACGGGGCAAATGCTCGCCGCGCTGCTGGGCTGGTCGCAGGCGACCTTCGCCTCCAAAGTGGTGGTGAACGGCGCGGAAGCGGAAGTGACGCGCGAGATCGACGGCGGCTTGGAGACGCTGAACATCAAGTTGCCAGCCATCATCACGACCGACTTGCGCCTCAACACGCCGCGCTATGCGACGCTGCCGAACATCATGAAGGCCAAGAAAAAGCCGCTCGACGTGATGACGCCGGATGCACTCGGCGTGAACGTCGCGCCGCGACTCAAGACGCTCAAGGTTGCCGAACCGCCCAAGCGCAAAGGCGGTGTGATGGTTCCCGACGTGGCGGCGCTGGTCGACAAACTCAAGAACGAAGCGAAGGTGCTGTAGTTCAGCCCCGCTGAACGACAGCATCCCGGCTAACACGCAAACAACGCATTTCGAATCGGAAACTCAGTATGTCCATCCTCGTTATTGCAGAACACGACAACAACGCAATCAAGCCCGGGCTGACCAACGCCGTCGCCTGCGCACAAAAAATTGGTGGCGATATTCATGTACTCGTCGCGGGTAGCAACTGCGCGACCGCTGCCTCAGCCTGCGCGGCCATCAGTGGGGTATCGAAGGTGCTTGTCGCTGACGCGCCGCACTTTGCGTCGCCCGTGGCCGAGAACCTCGCACCACTCGTCGTCGGCATCGCCAAACAGTATTCGCACGTGCTGTTCGCCGCATCCGCATCGGGCAAGAACACTGCGCCGCGTGTTGCCGCGTTGCTCGATGTTGCACAGTTGTCAGACGTGATCGCGGTTGAATCGCCTGACACTTTCGTGCGCCCGATTTACGCAGGCAATGCGTTTGCGACCGTGCAGTCGCTCGACCCAATCAAGGTCATCACTGTGCGTGCGACGGGCTTTGATGCTGTAGCGGCCACCGGCGGAAGCGCGGCTGTCGAGTCCATTGCCGCCACAGCGGATAGCGGTCTCTCTCGCGTCGCTCGCCAGGAGCTCACTAAATCGGATCGCCCCGAACTCGTCGCAGCGAAGCGCATTGTGTCGGGCGGGCGCGGCATGGGCGATGGCGATAAGTACCGCCAGTTCCTCGAGCCACTTGCCGACAAAATTGGTGCCGCACTCGGCGCCTCGCGCGCAGCCGTCGATGCTGGCTTCGTGCCGAACGACTACCAGGTGGGCCAGACCGGCAAAGTGGTCGCGCCGGAACTCTATATCGCCGTCGGTATCTCAGGGGCGATCCAACACCTCGCGGGCATGAAGGACAGCAAGGTGATTGTTGCGATCAACAAAGATCCGGAAGCGCCGATTTTCCAAGTCGCGGATTACGGACTCGTTGGCGATCTGTTCCAAATCGTGCCGGAATTGACTGCCGCAATCTAGTACGGCTTCCAGCCTAACCGTTGTTCCACCGCAGTTTTCACATACTGATAACGCAATGACGACCTATACCGCACCGCTGAAAGACATTTCGTTCGTACTCAAGCACGTCGTGGGCCTTGATGAAGTGAGCAAGTTGGCTGGCTGCGAGGAAGTGACTGAGGATTTGGTTGAAGCCATTTTCAGCGAGGCGGGCAAGTTCTCGTCGGAAGTGCTGGCACCGCTGAATCGCAGCGGCGACCAAGAAGGCGCGAAGATTGCGAATGGTGTGGTCACCACACCCAAAGGGTTTAAGGACGCTTATTGGCAATACGTCGAAGGCGGCTGGAGCCAGTTGGAGGCGCCCGTTGAATTTGGCGGGCAGGGCTTGCCGCACGTCGTGGCGACACCCGTCTCTGAGATGCTTGGTAGCGCCAACATGGCATTCAAGCTGTGCCCATTGCTTACGCTCGGCGCGATCGAAGCGCTGCACCAGCACGCGTCGCCAGAACTAAAAGAGAAGTTTTTGCCGAAGATGTCCGCGGGCCAATGGACGGGCACCATGAACCTCACCGAGCCGCAAGCCGGCTCTGACCTCGCGTTGGTGCGCACCAAAGCCGTTCCGGTCGGCGATGGTACGTACAAGATCACCGGTCAGAAAATTTTCATCACCTACGGTGAGCACGACTACACGGAAAACATCATTCACCTCGTGTTGGCGCGCGTTGAAGGCGCACCGGAAGGCGTGAAGGGTATTTCGCTGTTCGTTGTGCCGAAGTTTTTGGTGAACGCCGATGGCAGCATCGGCGCGCGCAACGACGTGAAGTGCGCATCGATTGAGCACAAGCTTGGCATCCACGCCAGCCCAACTTGCGTGATGATGTACGGCGAAGGAGGTGGCAACAGCAGCGGCGGCGCGATCGGTTATCCGGTCGGCGAGATCAATCGCGGTCTTGAGTACATGTTCGTGATGATGAACGCTGCGCGTTTGGGCGTTGGTCTCGAAGGTGTTTCGATTTCTGAACGTGCCTACCAACACGCATTGGTGTGGGCGCGCGAACGTGTGCAAGGCCGTCCTACCACACCGGTGCCGGCCAGCCTCGGCCAGTCGCCGAAGTCCGTGCCAATCATTTATCACCCTGATGTGAAGCGCATGCTGATGACCATGCGCGCTTATTGCGAAGCCGCGCGTGCACTCATTTACTGGACCGCGAAGAACCTCGACGTTGCCGAGCGCTCCACCGACCCGGCACAGCAGCGTTTCAACCAAGCGCTTGTTGATTTGATGATCCCAATCGTCAAGGGCTGGTCTACTGAAGCGGGCATTCAAGTGACTTCGCTGGGCGTGCAGGTGCACGGCGGTATGGGCTTTATCGAAGAAACCGGCGCGGCGCAGTACTACCGCGATTCACGCATCTCCGCGATCTACGAAGGCACCACGGGCATTCAAGCTAACGACTTGGTCGGCCGCAAAGTTGGCCGCGAAGGCGGGCAAACCGCGCTGGCGCTGATCGCCGAAATGCAAAAGACGGTAACGCACCTCGCCGCGGCCAGCGACGTTAACCTCAAAGCCATCGCCACCCGTCTGAACACAGCCATCGCCGAGTTCAAGCGCGCCACCGACTGGATCGTCACCGTCTACCGCGACAACCCCGGCGCGGTGAACGCCGGCTGCGTGCATTACTTGATGCTCGCCGGCACGGTGTGTGGTGGTTGGATCATGGCCAAGAGCGCCGAAGCTGCCTTGGGCGAACTCGCGGCATCGCGTGGCGACACGGACTTCCTGAAGGCCAAGGTCATCACCTCGCGCTTTTTCGCCGATCACATCTTGCCGTTTGCGTCGGGCTATGCCGATGCGCTCATCAGCGGCGCCGACAGCGTGTTGGCGATGGAAGAGGCGTACTTCTAACGCGGCGTACTTCTAGCGCGCAATCAACATCAGCAATACGGAATCGGTGCGCAGACACAAGCGGCGACGGGTCTGCCCGTCGCCGAGGTCTTCTCCCCGAAGGGAGCAAAGGTAGAAAAAGGGAAGAAAAAGGGAAGAAAAAGCCCAGAATTTCTTCTGGGCTTTTTTGTCGTTAGGTGTGACCGCTTGAGGATCAGCAGGACAGGTAGGCTTCGGCTAACGGCCGCGCGGAG
This sequence comes from Nitrosomonadaceae bacterium, assembly GCA_021300055.1. GTDB lineage: Bacteria > Pseudomonadota > Gammaproteobacteria > Burkholderiales > Usitatibacteraceae > UKL13-2. Next base: position 3,492 of record JAJTHU010000166.1, read on the forward strand.
TTATAGGCGCAGTTCATGTGGCGACGGACAGTTCGCAGCGCCTACCTGAGGGCACACCTAGAAGCGATACCCCACGCTCAGTTCGGCGCTCAAGCCGCGGTAGTCAGTCTTGAGGGTGCCGAGGTTCGCTGTCGACGAGGCCAAGTCGACACTGCCCGCGTTGAACCACTTCACCCGCGCACCGGCAAACCATCCGCTGCGGTAATACCAGTTCACACCGCCGACCAACTGATATGCAAAGCGATCACCAGAGAACTCCCTGGAGACACCGCCGACCTTAATGTCGGTATCAATTTCCTGCGCCAAGCCAACTCCCGCGCCAACAAACGGTCGGAAGCGCGCAAACGATGTCTGCCAGCCTTCGAAATCGTAGAGGCCGTTCACCATAAAGGCGAGCGAGGCAAGATCCGCATCAGTTTGCTGGGCATCTATGCCAGCGACAGTGGTGGACTTCACACGGTTAGAGCGGTAGGCAAGTTCGCCCTCCACTCGGACAGACGGGTTGATCCAATAGCCGACACTTCCACCATACAAGGCGCCGCCGCCCAGATTCAACTTGCCCGTCGTTGAGGGCAGGCTGGGCCGCTGGAGATTGACGGACGGGTCATTGATGGCCGAAGACCCTCCGTTCAAGGTCACATACCAACGGCCACTATCCGTGCTGCTTTGAGCCAGCGCCAACGCGGGACAGACCAGCGCGGTGGACAGCGTCAAGCTCAGCATGGCAAGGGGAATTGCGGTGCGCATCATGTAAAAATTCCTATAAAGTGAGTTTTGAGATAAAGCCCGATCCGAAATGCTTCGACGGGACTCGACCGAGATTGTTTTTGGCCATCCCATTGATTTCAAGAGAATATGCATGAGCGGCGGGAATTCTTCATCAGCGGCGGTGCGCCCTGCGGCGGACGACTTGTCGGTGAAGCTCAAGCCCGTATCCGTGCCCGTTTTTCTTGCTGGCGTTGCAGGCAGCATTGCGCTGATGTTGGCGCTGTTTGAGCCGAAGATCAGCGGCGAGCTCGGTTTCCTTAGTCGACTGCTTTTCTTCGCGTTGCATATCTGCCCTGCGTTCGCCATTGCTTGGCCGCTCACTGGTTGGCTGTTTAGCCTAAAGCTTTCCCGTGGCGTTTGGCCCTGGCTCTTGGTGGCGGCAGCTGGGTTCTTGACCGGACTCGTTCTTGCGCCTTGGTCAGTTGTTCTTGAGCACCTGTTCAACATTGTGGAAACGAACAGCGCAATGCTGGGCGCGACCTCCGATGCTCCTCTTCATTTTTGGTCTGAGGTCGCCGAAGATCTGCTCGCCGTTCCACCGAAGGCGACGGCGGTCTGGCTTGCCGTTAACTCTGCTATTGCATGGCGAATGCAACTCAACTCCGGCGTGCGCGAAGCAACGCCACAGGCTCAAATCCCGCCCGTTCCGCCCGCCGAGACCACTTCGCTGTTCGCTCGAGTTCCCGCTCGAATGGGGCGAGACGTCCTGTTCTTGGAGGCGCAAGAGCACTACTTGCGCATCGTCCTCGTCGGTGGTGAGCAGTTGCTTCTGCATGGATTGGCCAATGCCATCTTGGAGATTGATGCAAACGGCACCAAGGGAATGTTGGTGCATCGGTCATATTGGGTAAGTTGGTCGCATGTGGTTCGCGTCGTTGTCGACAGCGGTGGCGGGTACGCGGAACTAGACAATGGTGCGCGGATTCCCGTTAGCCGTCGGCGCGCGTCTGCGGTGCGAGCAGCCTTTGACAGCCTCCCGCCTACTGCCCACGCAAAGCCACTGAATTGAGGAGGCGAGGCATGGATTTTTCAGAGACCGCTCATCAACGGCGCCGCCAGCGTGTTAGCGATGGAAGAGGCGTACCTCTGGCGCCGCGCACTAGAAGCGCGCGCTATTTGTAAGGCAGGGCGTCACCCGGCCACGGGGCGACGTCTGCATCGATGCCGGGCGAAGGCATGCCCGGCCACTCGCTGGAGTCTTTTTCAAGCATGCAGTAAGCGAGGACGTCCGTTTGGCGCCCTCACGACTCGACTGCGGTGCTGAGTTCAATCTGTACCTTGTATCTCGATTACCCCTAGTGAGGCTCCCTTTCAAGATACTGTTGTGGTGTTACGCGATCGATGTAGAGGATGGCGTCATACATTGTCGACAACGTAATTGGCTGCCAGAGGAACAACCACCCCGTATCAGTGAGTGGTTCGAACAGCCATTCCGTACCGCGCGCTGGAGCGACCCGAGAGAAGTCGACGAAACTCACCTTTCGACCCGCACTGGCCATCAAGGCCATTGGCATCTTGTCTGCTATCGAGAGTCGATACAAGGAATTACCGTTGAAGCGGATCACACCGCGCCCCATGTACAAACCGATCGTGTACATTTCTGGGCGCCTTTTCTCAGCCAGCAATTGGCCCATTGGCTGAGGAGTGCGTTCGCCCTCTGCCGTGTAGGCAACGTGCATGTTGTGAGCCCAAACGATCACCTTGCGATCCCGGAAAACAGTATCAATTAGGAATGCAGCGTTCTCGGCCATTACTTTGTCGCGAGCCCTGCTCGACTCCGTCGGGTCGGATCTCTTCGCAATTTGATCTAACAGCGCCTTCCGGGAATACGCTTGCCTAATCGCAATCGCGACTTCAAATGGGGCACTAAACTCCGAGGCCTCCAGCAAAGACTTGTTCTTCTCTAGTTGGGCCGCCACATCCGCGTAAAACTGGATCGCGCCAGCTAACTGTCTGTCTGGTGGCTTCCCGCTGCGCCACTCTTTCTTCAGTTGTTCTTCTTGCAGCGAAACTTGGCTTGCCAGGGTCGGGGATGCGATTTCCAAGAGTTTCTTGAACCGGAAACCAACTTCTGGAGATAAATCCTGCGAGTCAAACCCTGCAATAAACAATGGCTTATCTGTTTTCTTCCATGCTTTCGCATATTCGAAAAGCGGAAGCACTTCGTTGGTCTGCCAAACGCCCAGTAGGCACTCCCGCATGATGGAATCGGCGGGCGCATTTGCAAGCCGACGGTCTGCGGCGTTGCAAGCTGTCATTGGGCTTTCGAACAGCAGCACGTCGTAATTCAGCTCTTGGTGTAGATACCTTACCAATCGCGCCTTGAGCAAATTGAATTCTGCAACTCCGTGCATTGCCTCGCCGAGTTGGACTATGCGTTTTCCTTCAAGCAAAGGAGCCAAGAAAGCCAAGTCACTGAAATCATCGCTCACAAGTGATCTGATTGGCCGATGCCGCCTAGATGTATCCGCTCGCCATGCAGCGTTCAATTCGGGCACCTCTTCTCTAGATAATGCGAGCGCACTGTCGTCGAGCAAAGCTTGCGTCAGAATCGGCCGTGGCGGCTCAATCACAAAGAAGTATCCAGAAAGGGCTTCCAAAAGTGGCCACGAGTAATAGAGAAGCAAGGCCAAGACTGTGGCAAGAATTAGCTGAATGGCTCTATTGCGTTGCGTCACGCTTTGCTCCCGGGGCATGCTGCTGGCGCTGACCGCTTGATACTCACTCAAGGACATGGGTGCGCATTCAACCGAACCTGTTTGGGCGACCACTGCCGCACTGGCTATAGCTTAGCACCACCGAAAACAAATGCATCAAGGTCCGCCCGACTCTGTCTAAAGTCGGGAGAGCTAGGAACACCACTAGCCGTAACGCGATGCGCTCATCAACGGTGGCGACAGCGTGTTGGCGATGGAAGAGGCGTACCTCTAGCGCCGCGCACTAGAAGCGCGCGCTATTTGTAAGGCAGGGCGTCACCCGGCCACGGGGCGACGTCTGCATCGATGCCAGGCGACGGCATGCCCGGCCATTCGCTGGAGTCTTTTTCAAGCATGCGCTCGACCGCACGCCACACCGTTTCCACGCCGATTTCGTTCATCGGCAAATGATCGCGGCAAGTCGGGCCTGCCAAGGGATGGTCGATGGCCGCGAGTGCAGGGTGCTCGAGCGGCTTGTATAGCGCACTCGGGATCGATGGGTGATACAGCACGACCATCGGCTTCTTGAGCGCGCTGTAGAGATGCGTGGGGCCAGTGTCGATACCGACGTATAGATCGAGCAATGACATCAGCGCGGCGGATTCGCGCAACGTCGTTTTGCCGGCGAAGCTCAGCACACGCCCGCGCAACGTACGCTCAAGTTCTGCGATGCGCGCTTGATCTTCCGGCGCACCAAAGCAAATGAAGCGCACATCGGGATAGTTCTGCACCATGCGCAGGCCGAGGTCGATGAAGCGCTGAATGGGCCAATCGCGCCAAGCCTTCGTATGAAAACTCGCGACCTGGAACCCGACGGTTGGCAGATGATTGGATGCACCCAACGCGCCGAACATGCGCTCTGCGGCAAACTTTCGCTCGGCGCTGGTGACCGTGTAATCCAAACCGTAGCCTTGCAGCGGAATGCCCGCCGCCTGCACCATACCGAGAAACCATGCCACGGCGTGCACGCTGTTTTGCACTGGCGCCGCGTAGGCGAGCGCAAGACCGTGATTAAGCGCAGCGTCCGATTGCTTTTCTGCGATGACGTGGCGCGCCTTGCGTAGGGCGTATTCCACCAACGCGGCGTCTTGCCCCCACACGAAGGCGTAGTCGTACTCGGTCTCAGTGAGACGATCTTTCCAGCCACGCATCCACGCGGTGTGCTTCGAGACGCTGCCGACCTTGGAGATGTAGGCGATGTTCTCAAGTACCTCAACGCGCTTGGCGCTGCCCAGCACCGTCACATCCGCGTTCGGGAAGAACGCAGCGATGGCGCGGATGGCCGGTGTGGCGAGGAGCGTGTCGCCAATGCGCGTGACGTTGATGACGAGCACGCGCTGGGCGCGATTCGCGTCTTCAGCACTGATCAGCATGTGGCCTCGCGGCGCAGTGCATCGAGTTGACTCATCGACATCTGCAAAAACAACAGTTGAAGTAGCTGCTCAGCATACTGCGTATTGCCGAGGCGATACAAGCGTAACAATTCGGCTGGCGCGTCGGCACTTAAGTGCCCCTCGCTGACCGCAGCGAGGGCGTGGGGCATGGCGTCAAGGCGCTCGCGTAGGTCACGCTGCAGCCAGTCGTTCAACGGCGGGTTGAAACCTTTCTTTTTCTGCGCAAACAAATCGAGGCTGCCGAGTTGCGGCATGGCCTTGGCCAACAGTTGCTTCGCGGGGTCGGTGAATCGCTGCGACGCAGGCATTGTGCTGACCAAGCCTACCCATTCGTGATCGAGCAACGGCGCGCGCAACTCGAGTCCGTGCGCCATGGTGCACAAATCACCTTTGCGCAGAATGTATTCAGGCAGGTAGTTGAGGCGGTCGATCTCAAGCAAAACACTAAGCGGGGTGCGGGTTTTCAGCCATTTTTGCTCCAAACCCCGCCAGTAATGGGGACTTTGGATTTTGAAGCCGGGCTGTAGCGCCTTGCGCTGCGTCGGCGTAAAGCCTGAGAACCGCAGGCTGTATGCCGATGCCCAATCGAGGCGCGCTTCGTCGAGCAAGCGCGAAGTACGATCGCCAGCGATATCGCCTAAGCGCGGCAGCGTGTTGTTGCCACCCAAGAAATAGCGACGCCACGCCGTGCGCGTGTGCTTGCGCAGCCGCTTGTAGCCTGCAAACATTTCATCGCCGCCGTCGCCGCC
>JAJTHU010000139.1 GCA_021300055.1 Nitrosomonadaceae bacterium
ACGCGCGTTCAGGCGTGATGAGCCTAAAGGTTGGATTCGACTGGCCGCCCTTGAACTGCTCGACGCGCAGCGGAGCGTCGGCGCCACCGAGCATGTCAGCGCCGAGCGCCTCACGCAGCCAGAGTTGCAGCGCAGCGATGTCAAACGCGTGTTGCGGCGCGACCGCTTTGGTGCCGGTGAAGTGTTGCTGTGCGGATGAGGCGGGTTGCGTCATGGGATGGTTGGTATGCGGGTAGGTCGTTACGCTTGCGCGGCGGACGCGACGTAGCGCGCGTACTGTGCATACTGCACGAACAGCACTTCCATGGTGCTGGTGCGTACCTCGTGCTGTAGCCAGTCGGTGGGTGAGAGGTTCGTGGCGCGCACAATGACGTCTCGCGGTTCGGCACCGACGTCGATGACATTGATGCAAGCGGGTGTCTGCTCTAGGCCGCCCAACATCAGGTGTGTGCCGCTGAGCAAATAACTCAACACGCCGCGATTCACGCCGCCGTGCAGCACCAGCAATGCAGTTTGCCAGGTGGGGTCCGCGCGCAGCGCGTCGATCTCGGGCGATACACGCGCCAACATTTCGGCGACCGATTCGCCCCCAAGAAAGCGCGTGTCGAGCGAGGTCGTGCCTTGCAATACGGCGATAAAGCTTTGCTCAAGCTGGGCGGGCGGAATATCACGCAAGCGACCGCCGCGAATCTCATCGAGCGCTGGAATCTGGATTGGCGTCGGCACGGGGCTGTCGCGCTGATCGAGTTGCGCGAGCACGCGCTGTGCCGTCTCGAGTGTGCGGTTTAGGCTGCTGGTGATGACGCGATCAAACGCCACGCCGTGCGCGGCAAACAATGCGCCTGCTGCATCTGCTTGCATGCGGCCGGTTGCGTTCAGAGGAACGGTCTCCGGCACCACGGGCGTGCCATCGGCATTGAAATAACTCACTGCGCCGTGGCGCATCAAGTAGATGCGGCGGCGAGGATTGGCGCTGGCGCTCAAGCGCGCACGTCGTCGTTGGTGGTGGGGGTAGGGGATGCGTTCAACATGTACGGTGGCTCATCGGCGCGCGGCGTGAAGCCAATCTTGCCGCTAAGGAGTTGCCCGTACATGACCCAATCCCCCCTGAAGCTCCATGCAGGGTAGGTAAACGTGGCGGGACGATTCTTCTCAAAGAAAAAATGACCCACCCATGCAAAGCCATAGCCAACGAGGGGTATCAAGAGGCTGAGCCACCAGCGTTGCGTAACGAGTATCCAGACGAGCAGCATCAGCACCAGAGTTGATCCGACGAAATGCAACGCCCGGCACGTCGGGTTGCGATGCTCGCCCAAGTAAAACGGATAGAACTCGGCGAATGATGTGAAGCGAGGCGTTGGCGTGGAAGCGGGGGCGGAACTCATGGGCGGCTCACAGTCTGGAGAGAGTGCACTCTCGCGCGGCATCAATGACGGAAGCTGGAATCAACGCGGTCTAGTTTACGCAAAAGGCCCGGCCACGCGAGTTGACCGCCGAGGCCGCGTGTACCTTGCGCCATTTGTGCGCGTGCACCGTCGAGTACGGCTTGGGGGATGGGGATCAAACCACCTGACACCTCATGGGCACCCTGCGCACGCGTTTGGATTGCGCAAGTGGTCTCGAAGATATACATCGACAGGAACGCGTCGGCGATGCTCGCGCCCACCGTCAACAGACCGTGATTGCGCAACATCAGAAAGGTCTTGTCGCCCATGTCGCGCACAAGTCGAGGCTTCTCCTCGTCGTTAAGCGCGATGCCTTCGTAGTCGTGATACGCCAGGCTGGAAAGCACAATCATCGACTGCTGCGAGATCGGCAAAACCCCCGCACGTTGGGCGGAGACCGCGACACCGTTGACGGTGTGCGTGTGCAATACGCACTTCGCGTCATCGCGCGCGGCGTGGATGGCGCTATGAATCACAAAGCCCGCCGGGTTGATCGGGAACGGGTTGCCAGCATCGAGCTTGTTGCCCGCGAGATCGATCTTCACCAAGCTCGACGCGGTGATCTCATCAAAAAACATACCGTATGGGTTGATCAAAAAGTGATTGTCCGTGCCGGGAATCTTCGCGGTGATGTGCGTGAAGACCAAGTCCGACCAACCATACAGCGCAATCAAGCGATACGCAGCAGCGAGGTCCACGCGGGTTTGCCACTCGTCTGCGCTTACGCGGCCAGCCAATGAAGGAATGTCGGTCGTCATGTTTAGGGCTCCTCTTTACGCAGGATGCTGATCTGAAACCCCAGGATTGGCGGGCGTTCCCGGGCAAAATGTCTGAAAGCGCCCGTAGATACTAGGCTTTTCCTTCTGGATTTGCAGCAGATTCATCCTTCTTCATTACCTTGGCGATCATCACCACAAACGGAATCCAGCCGAGCCACATCACCAAATCGATCAAGTCCATCGCGATCGGCACCTCTCCCGACGGGAAATACTTCTCAGCCGTGTACTCCTCGATGTAGTCAAACACCGTCAGCCACACTAGGGTAAACCCAACCGCGACCCATTTCAGTTCCATGCGCTCGCGGAAGCGATGCAACAACGGCATGACCACAATGATGCCGATGCAAAACGCGTATAGCGCAAGCTTCCACTCATGGTGATCCACAAAGAATTTCGCGATGGACGCTTCCGAGGTAATCATCTTGGCAGCGGTCCAGCCGAGAATCCCTGCGCCGCCGACGATGATGATCGGGAAGCGCTCAACCCACTTCAGGATCAGCGTCGAGCCGAACATCACGATCGGGATACTCACCAGCAAGCCGATGATAACGAGCAGGAAACTACCGTGCGCAGCCCCAGCAACGGCGAGTACGTTGTCGACGCCCATGATGGCGTCAGCGACGACGATCGTTTGGATAGCCGCGCGGAACGTCGTGCCACCCTTGACGTTATCTTCAGAAGCGCCGCCGTCGTCTTCATGCACGAGCTGAAACGCGATGTAGATCAGCGCCAAGCCACCCACCAGCAAAAAGCCGGGGATCTTTAGCAACCAGACGACCACGGAAGTGAGCACCGCGCGCACCACCACCGCACCGATCGCGCCCCAGAACACCGCCTTTTTTTGCAACTCCGGTGGCAGGTTGCGTGCTGCCAACCCGATGACGATAGCGTTATCACCTGCCAACACCAAGTCGATGATGATGATGGCAATCAACGCCTGCATGAACGCGGCGGAGAAAATCTCCATTTCCATTTGCAGCTCTTCCCATGAATATTGTTGTCATGACTATTTTGCCTTGCGAGGGGCGACTCCGTGAGGCAGAGTTTGGGCGGGCACCCAGCCCCATTGCTTCAAGTCAATTTTTCCCGTCGTCGAAAAGCATACGCCCTCGGCCTCAAGACGAATGCGTTGTAAGTCGTCAGAGCCACCATCCCAATGCCGCAAGCGCGTGCTGATGGTGCCCGCGCTATTGACGACGCGATGCCACGGAATATCGAGACCTTCGGGAATGGCGCTCAGCGCAAAGCCCACGTGGCGCGCGTGGCGTGGCATGCCGAGCATCCGCGCAAGTTGCCCATAAGTCGCGACGCGGCCGCGCGGAATGCGGCGAACGAGGGCATAGACGTCGTTGTGCTGGAGCTTCATGCGAGCCTGCTCTTTCCGCACGGCGCTCATGTGCCGCTCAATACTCAACCGGAATGGGGTCCAACGATCGCCACAGATACCATGTGGCTACCGTGTTCCACGGCGCCCAGCGCTCGGCGTACGCAAGCACTTCGGCTTTGCTGAGGCGATCACCGTCGTGAAAGTGGCGCTCAATCGCGCGGATGAGGCCGATGTCGTCCACCGGGAAGACGTTGGGCCGCATGAGGTAGAAGATCAAAAACATCTCGGCGCTCCAGCGACCAATGCCCTTCACACGCACGAGATCTTCGATGATGGCGTCGTCGGTCATGCGTGGCCAGCGGCGCGGGTTGAGGCGTTTTTCGTGAAAGTGCGTTGCGAGGTCTTTGAGGTACACCACCTTGCTGCGCGATAGGCCGCAGGCGCGCAAGGTTTCGTCGTCGAGATCCAAAAACGACATCGGCTCGACGGTGCCGACCGTTAACACGGTGCGGTCCCAAACCGATTGTGCCGCCTTCACCGATATCTGTTGGCCAACGATGGCACGCGCCAGTGTGGAGAACGCATTGCCGCGCGTGCGCAGCGTCGCCTCGGGGTATTCGCGAATCAAGCCGCGCATGACCTTGCAACGCTTGGAGAGGCGCTTGCAGGCGTCGGACCAGTACTCGGGTGTCATGTGTGTTGCGCGGTTCGGATGGCGTTACCAGCGCTTCCGCAAGTGACGCGTGCGCCACATGCGCGTCACCACAATCCGCCAAATCACGCGCGTGCCGAAGTAGATAACCACTACGAGTGCGATGCCCAGCAGCGCCAAGCCCCACAGCAGCGTTGGCCCGAGTGAGACAAACCAATTGAACATCGCCGGCACGAGCATCCACGGCTCTGTCCACGAGATGTTGAGATCGGGCGGCGCGAGTTTTGCGAGTTTCTCACCGGTGATGAGCGTGCCCATCGAAAACGCGAGCATGTAAAGCGGAATAAACGTCAGCGGATTGGTGACGAATGTGCCCGCTGCCGCAGCGAGCACGTTAGCGCGCAACGGAATGGCGATGATCACGGCCAACAATATTTGCACGGGGCCCGGAATGAGACCGGTGACGGCACCAATCGCAAGACCGAGCGAGACGCTGCCGCGATGCATGTGCCACAGACGTGGGTGTCCCAGCCAGGGCTTGAGCCAGTTGAGATAACGATTCTCGAGAATCGACTCCGGTTTCGGGAGTCGATCGCGCATCAAGCGTTTCATTGTCGGCGGGGAATGGGGTACGGCGTTACTCGATGCAGACGCCACACAACCGCGCGCTGATTCGAAGATGAAGATGGCGATGGATGTGTTGTGATTGGCGAGCCGCTACAGATGGTCATGTCGTCGTTCAACGATGCAAGCACGCAGCATCGTCACGCAAACGGGGCACACCTCGGGGCGACAACCAAAACAACACCTGCATTTCCTCCATTTTACTGTGCGTGCCTTCACCTTGGGATTGGTCATCGGCTGCTGGTGGTTGCAGCAACAAGCGGCGCTGCCAGAAACGCCTGCGTGGCAATGGTTGACTGTGGCGCTGGTGCTGGTTTGCCTGACGATCTTGGCGCAGGAATCAGCGCGGGCGACGCATCGCTCGCTCGGTAGCCCTTCGGGCGCATCGTCGGGGCTTGGGCTGAGTCCGTGGCTCATTGCGACGTTGTGGCTCATTGCGGGCGGACTCACCGGAATGGGCTATGCGCAGCACCGCGCGGAGGTACGACTCGCTGAGGAACTACCACCCGCTTGGGAGGGGCGCGATGTTTTCATCGTTGGCGCAGTTGCCAGCCTGCCGCACGTCAGCGAGCGCGGTACGCGCTTCGTGGTCGATGTAGAAGACGTGCTCACGCCTGGGGCGCAGGTGCCCAAAACGCTTAGCCTCACTTGGTACCCGGAGTGGGACCGACGTGCAGGCGTCGAAACCCTGCCACCGCAGTTGCTGCCCGGCGAGCGTTGGCACTTCACCGTGCGGCTACGGCGGCCACACGGGTCGGCGAACCCGCACGGCTTTGACTTTGAAGCGTGGGCGCTGTAGCGCAACATTCGCGCGACGGGTTACGTCCGTACCCGCGGCATCAACCATCGGCTGGCGGATTCTCGAATGAAATCAACCGGCTACGAGAGACTATCC
>JAJTHU010000149.1 GCA_021300055.1 Nitrosomonadaceae bacterium
CATCGGCATATCAATCAGATTGATGATTGGCAAGGAGCCGTTCAGTCGATAGTTTGTGCGGTTTTGTAATGCGACGCCACGGATGGACAAGTTGTCGTAAATTGCGCCGCTCAACTGAGCCCTTGAGACGCCCCCGGTATTTCGGAGGGCATCGTAAACGCCGCGAGAATCTTGGGAATCGGGCACTGCCCGCGGGATCACGTTCACTGTTAGCGGTACTTCAAGGATGTTCTGATCGCGGAATGCGCCGACCTGCACAATACTGGCTCTATAGCCACGAGGATTCTCGGCGACAACGCTGATCACTTCAACTTTGGGTACAGGCTTCGCGTCGACTTTCGGTTTGTCTGCTTCGACTTGGGCAAGAGCGACGCTGCTTGCGCCAAAGAGAGCGAACCAAACTGCAATTGAAAGGGCGCTTCGATTCATTGTTGTTTGCATGGCGGCATCCATTGAAATATTGGCGATTGGGTCGCAGCTGAACGTGTGACTTTTTTTGTAAAAATCTGTTTTGCCGCTTCGGGAGTTTCGCGTGCGGCTTCTTATATTTGACTGTTTATCCAGATGCGGAGGGCAGTCGAGGCGCAACGAATTCACTTGTTCATAAATCACGAAATCGCAACTTAGCATTGTTTTTTTTATTTGTAAAGAACAACAAATCGGCTTGTTGTATTTCGCTTCTTTGCCGGTCGAATGCGCTGGTTTGTGGGCTACCGGTTAACACCATCTTTGCTTCAACTGCGAGTTGGGGCTGGTTTCATGGTCTAATTCGCTCTCTGCTCGCAAATTGTATTATTAACTTTTACAATGCAATTCTCGAGTCTAGGCATCCGTCAGCGGTGGCGACGCACGTGTTGAGGCAATTTGCACGTTCGCTGCGCAGGCCTAGGCTAGGGGAGCGGGTGTTACTTTCAAACGTCATGGGGCATTGCGCGCGCTCATGCCACCCAAAATTAGCGCTTGTCTACCAACTCGATATGCAAATTCATTTCTCCTTCGACGAACCATCCCCCTTGCCAGAAATTGACTTCCCTAAGCCGGAGCGACTCATTTCAGGAAATCCTAAACGCACGACTTGGAATCGATATGAGCGCGATGGGGTGTTTGCCGGAGAGTGGGCTTGCGAGGTCGGCGCGTGGCGAATCGAATTTGGTCCCCATCAACACGAGTACTTCCAAGTTATCTCTGGCAGGTGTCGAGTGACGGAAGATAACGGGGTGTCTAAAGAATACGGACCGGGCGACAGTTTTGTTGGCGGTCCCGGGCTCTCCGGGACCTTCGAAGTGATCGAGCCCATACTAAAGAGATACATGATTGTGGATAGGCCAGCTTAGCTATTTCAAGTTCACAAGCGTTTGAGAGCGTAGATGAGGAGATCGGTCGAGTTGTCCAAAGCGTATCGCCTCCTCAACCATGGCCCACCTGTACTCGTGACCAGTGCAGCAAGCGGCCGCACCAATGTCATGGCGGCCCCATGGAATATGGCGCTCGATTTCATGCCGTGCAAGGTGGCGGTGGTAATCGACAAAAACACCTACCGCTCTTGAATGCGCCGCACGCACGAAACTCCGAGTGTTTTGGTTGCGGCATGTGGATCTTCGTTTCATCGTCCTTTGGCCCAAACTGTGCGCTCCTTGCGTCAGGAATTCTGCATTGAAGGTGAGCGGGACTAGTAGTCGATCACCGTTTGGGGAGCGGGCTCAGTCGATCCTGCGAGGAGAAAAATCCTTAACGGTAATCGAGTCAGCACTGCTGGTAACAGTAAGCGAGTAAATTCTCGTCGCCAAGGGGTAGGCTCCCTGAAGCTCTTTATGTCTCGAACCATGACGGTGGCCTCATGAAGCGGCTTGAGTTCATCACTTGGATCGCGCTAAGCCCGAGTGCAGGCGCCCTCATACCAGAGTCTGGCGGGTGCCGGAAAGTGCGATGATCGGGTGCGGGCCAAGGTAAGCGCGGCGGTGTCCGCGTCATTTACTTCAATCCGACAGAGACTAAGCTTTGGCTACTGATTGTCTATACGAAAGCCAAGTTTGATAACTTACCGGCAGCATTTTTTGCGCAGCTAAGACAGGAGATAGAAAATGCCAAATGACATGAAGAATTTCCAGAAAGATTTGCTGGAATCAGTGCGCCAGATGCGGCGAGGCGAGCCATCGCGTGTCACCAAGGTTGAACTCCCTGCCGCAGCGGTGGCCCGTCATCAGATGGGACTGTCGCAAGTTGAGTTCGCCGAATTACTTGGCGTCTCGCCGCGAACATTGCAGGACTGGGAACAAGGTCGGCGTGAGCCCACGGGCGCAGCGAGAATGCTCCTGAAGGTCGCCACCAAGCATCCAGCAATTCTGCGTAAGATCGCAGCGTAGTGCTATCGAAATCGGCCGAGGCTGTGTAAAAACAGAAATGTAGCAGAGCTGAGTCCGGCGCATTTTTTTCATGCGCGCAATTTTTGACGTCAGATTTTTGCAGTCGCGCCCAACTACGTCCTCAAATCATTGCATGCTGCGCTTTCATTGCC
>JAJTHU010000199.1 GCA_021300055.1 Nitrosomonadaceae bacterium
GGCAATGAAAGCGCAGCATGCAATGATTTGAGGACGTAGTTGGGCGCGACTGCAAAAATCTGACGTCAAAAATTGCGCGCATGAAAAAAATGCGCCGGACTCAGCTCTGCTACATTTCTGTTTTTACACAGCCTCGGCCGAAATGCACGCGCTTACTGCCGGCTCATACTGGAACAAAATCGGGCAATTTCAGCGCCCTTTGGTCAAATGTTGCCGTTGCTCTACATCCGAGTCGGCGGTTTCTTGCGCTGATGAGGCAGTCGGCAAATTCGGCATTGCTATCTTTCCAAATAAATAGCGCCTCCTCAAGCGAAGGCTCATCTTCAAACTGGATGTCGCCAGCGTCCAGCAGTCGCGAGAGCACTTCAATGGTTTTTTCCTTCGTGACTTCGTATCGACTACGAAGCACCCATTCCGTTTCCATCAAAACCAGCTGATTCACAAAAACAAAGCCGCTCGCTGATACCTCTCGCTTGATAAGTTTGCGCGCCTTCTCAAATTGAGCTTCATCGTCTCGCACAAGGAAGCGGACGAGCACATTGGTGTCAACGCCAAGCATTATCGAGAGAGCTGCTCAACGGGAATGGGTTTGCGTCCCTTCTTATGAAGACTGCCAGCGACCTCAGAAATACTCTTGCGTTTCACTCGCATTATCACTGTCGCATCTGGCATCAGTGTGAAGGTCATCCGGTCCCCCGCTTTCATTCCCAAACTAGCCCTAATCTCTTTGGGAATGGTCGTCTGCCCCTTGCTGGTCAGCGTAGCATCTGTTGTCATCATTAACCCCAAGTGTCCTTACAAATTTAATTATAGTAAGGAATTGAAAGGGCTGCAACCAATAACCTGCACAGCGCGGCCTCACCCAAGAACTAGGTAGAACGCGATCAGCGACACCTATCAGCGTGCTTTCCGCTTCATTCAATGGATCAATGTATGAAATCAGACTGTCTTGTGCCGCTGACGCTTTGGTATGCGAACAACGTCGACGATATTCCACAATTCGAAAAGCAAATGCGCCGCAAGGTGCATTACGTTATCCAGCCGGCGCATTTATGGAACAGCATTGCCAACTTGGCGCGCACGCAGAATGCGGAGCTGCTAAACACGCTGCAAGCGGGTTTCAAATACATTGAGACGGAGTCTGTGCTTCTGACTCTGTACGCGAAGGCCAAGACTGACAACATCACAGGTGCAAAGTTAAAGGTGATTCGTCATGCCCTCGAAAACTAAACCACTTACAGAAAAGCAACTTCTTGCCTATGAGGCAACACGCGACTTGGCCGCTGATTTACTTGAATCGGTGCGTCAAATGAAAGCAGCAAAAACGCATGTGGTTCTGTCGCCCGCCATTGAGGCACGCGAACGTACGGGCTTGTCGCAATCGCAATTTGCTACGCTGCTAGGTGTGTCAGTGCGTACGCTTCAGGGATGGGAGCAAGGTCGCAAGCAGCCAAGCGGCGCAGCGCGTACCCTTTTGACGATAGCGCGAACGAATCCGAAAGCGTTGTTGGCAGTGGCTGGCAAGTAGGCATAACAGCCAATGCCGGCGGTTCCCGACCGACATCTGCTTGCATACATTGACGCATTGAAGTCGATGAAAAACAATGTGACTGCGACTCCCGGTGTTACGAGAAAACGAATCCCGCCCGCGCTAACTGTTGTTTTGCTCGGAGGCGGTTTCATGGTCGGTGCCGGTGCGTTAGTTGCTCTTTTGTCATTTTTGACCCGCAGTGATTACGCAGATCAGGCGGCCGGCTGTAGGGCTTATTGCGAGGCTAAGGGCAAATCTGGTTCCCTAGAGCCGACTTACGACGCAGCAAGGTTTAGCGGCATGGAAAACAAAAGCGGAGCTGCTGTATGCAAATGTCGCTAACGCCAAGGATCAAAACAATTGCGGCCAATAGCCGCGCTTCCCAAAGGCCGTCTAATTTCAGACGCTGATCCAGCGAATCAAGTGAAAAACCATTTGATGCTCACACAGGCAGTTCTCCACCCGGTCAGACAAGCCAAGAGTCATTGCAACTCAGGGAAATTTGTGATATCTTAAAGATATCATTACTTGTCGTTGAAAAGGCGAATTAAGATGGAGCAAAAACCAGTTTTACTGCGGCTGCGCGAAACTGATACTGCAAACGGCGTCACTAGAAGCACGCTTAAGTTGCTTGCAAAGACACTCGGCGTCTCTGAGACGGACGCCATCCATAAAGCGCTCGCTGAGTCTGCGCGCACCTACTTACCGCAATATGAACCCGATGACGGCCCTCTGACAGCAAAGCAGCATGCAGAAATATCGAGCGCGGTTAAGAATATCCATGGACGAGCCAGAGTCGTAGATTCGTTGTTTAGCACTGAGGCATCAACCGGGGTAAAAATTGGATCAAAGACCATTCGAGCCACTTCCCGCCCTCGGTGATATCGTTTATTGCCGCTTTCCGGAAGTTAAGAATGTTCCCGCGTCCAAACCGCGGCCAGCTCTAGTAATCGCGATTGTGGAATTCGACGACGGCATTCCCGGTGTTCGCGTTGCGTATGGAACGTCGAAAAAAACTACCGAGCTTCGCGCGGGCGAGTTTGCGATCACTCCGGCCGATGGTCCGGCATACAACTACTCTGGACTGAGTTATCCAACGAAATTCGATCTGAAGACAAGTGAGGATCTTCCTTACACAGACAAATGGTTCCTCGTGCCACGTGGACAGCCGTTTGGACAATCCCCGAAACTTGGCGTTCTCCACCCCAGCCTCGTCAGGCGCGCGCAGGCCGCTTTCAATGCTATTTCGCCGCCGACCAACTCTTGATGGCCACAACAGTTAGCCCCCAGTACCGTTTTCGCGGAACCACTTCCACCCCCAGATTTCCCTTTCGAGTCGGCAGTGCCCGGAAAGAAAGTTGCGTACGATCCCATCCGTTATGTTCAATTGGGTCAGTTTCGGGTGGCCTTTGAAAAGACCACTCTTGACGACGTTCTTCGAGGGATAGGAACGGGCAAAATTGCCCATCGTGGAGATGCGTCTGAAAGCAACTATTGGCTTTGTTACACCGCAAGCCAACCGCACTCTTATCGGCTTTGGATCAACTCGTCGGGCGAAATGGGCGGCCCGCAGCATAGCGTGACCGACTTTGCCGCTGAACCGATGAAGGCCGATGCATTGAAGTCTGACGAATGTCCCGAATTGCCGAAGCAGTTTCAGCGAGCAAGCCTGAACGGCAAGATATGGCTGACCACATCGGGTCGCGAAATCGAGCGCGCTTTGGGCAAACCTGCTTCAATCGAGTCGGATTGGCGTCGGTTCTACTTTGAGAAGTCATTCACGCGAAAGAGTTCAACCGCCGGTGCGGCCCCAGAGGAGTGGACTGTGTCGAGCTGGCTGTATACAAAAAGTGTGAATGGAAAACTCGCGCTCCTCGCTGCGGGTGTCATAACAAGTAATTGAATCGGGCTAGATCAACTCGTGCTGGTAATAGAATTGAAAAAC
>JAJTHU010000193.1 GCA_021300055.1 Nitrosomonadaceae bacterium
CGCCGGCCGCATCTGGGGCATCGAATGCAATCCTCGCGCCACCAGCGGATTGCACTTTGTTGACGCCCGCAGTCTTGCCGAGCGAATCATCCGACCAGAACAACAAACCACCATTGCTGCCGCTCCGCAGACATTGCGGATGCAGTTCTACCCGTGTCTGACAGAGACGCAAAAGCGAATGTTTTCGCCGGGTTTCTTTGCGGCATTCAAGACGCTACTCCGCGCATCCGACGTCACCTGGCGATTGAGCGACCCGCTGCCCTTCCTCACGATGACGTTTACATCATGGACAATCATCTGGAAGTCCATCAAGCGCGGCGTGACCTTTGGCGAAGTGGCCACAGAAGATATCGGGTGGTACGTTTCTAGCGGCACGTCGCCAACCGAACGGACCACAACACCGACAGACTAACCCGGGCTAGGCCTTGTTTGTTCGCGCGCTGCCCGGTCACGTCTTTCCATCCGCTCAAGAAAGTCAACCAGCCACACCAGGCGTGCTTGCACGTTCCACCACTCAACCTCATAAAGCGGAACCGTATAGACATGCTCAGACGAGGCTGCCGCCTCAACGAGGAACTGACACGCACTAAGTGGAGGCAACGCTAGTGCATCGGCATTTGGCGTTGTCGCGATAGCGCGCATGAGTAGCCGCGCCTTGACTGAGGCTGGCACAACCGCGCGGGTCGACACGGAATCAAACTTACGGCGTGCGACCTCGGCACCGATTTCCGCGTACAACAAGCCAGCAGCGTGGATACCCGGCTGGCAAGCGGGAGGTAAGCTTGAGACACCGCACAGTGCACGCGCATAGAGCGTATCCGCATGCGCCAACAGGTCTCGTGTAACTTCCTGAACGATCGTATTCGGCGTCGGGTTGGCGAGCCACGCATCGACATCCAATCCGCGCGCCTCTAACCAATCGGTCGGCAAATAGATTCGCCCCATCCGTGCGTCCTCGCCAACGTCACGCGCAATGTTTGATAGCTGCATCGCCACACCAAGGTCGCATGCTCGCGCCAGCGCTTGTGCGTCGCGCGTTCGCATCAGGATCGACATCATCGCCCCGACCGAAGCAGCAACGCGAGCGGCGTACTGTTCGACCGCGCTGATATCGCGGTACCGCCTGCCAGTCGCATCCCACTCGAAGCCTTCGATCAGCGCTTCAGGAAGCGCGCGCGGAATCGAATACTTCTCCACAATGCCTGCGAATGCACGGTCTGACGGGTAGTCTCTCGGCGTTCCTGCATAGACCTGCGCCAACCGGTAGCGCAACTCGTGGACCGCGGCAAGCCGATCACGTTGACTGCCTTTCACATCGACATCAACGGCATCGTCAGCAACACGACAAAATGCGTAAAGGGCCGATGCGGGCTCCCGAACTGTCCGCGGCAAGAGCAGGGACGCAACAAAAAACGTCTTTGAGTTCCCACGCAGCATCGAGCGGCATGCCGCGATGTCTTGCGCGAGTTGCTCTCGGCTATAGCGTGACATATCAACCGCCCCGGCGCTGCGGCCAGTCGGACGCAAGCGGGATCAAACGATCGAGCACCTTTGCTGACGCAATCACGCCTGGCACACCCGCACCAGGGTGCGTACCCGCACCGACCAAGTAAAGATTCTTGACCTCTTCGCTCTGATTGTGTGGCCGAAACCACGCGCTCTGCATCAGTGTCGGCTCAATACTGAATGCCGCACCGTTCACCGAGTTGAGTCGATCGCGAAAATCAAGCGGAGTCAGCATGCGCGAGGTGACGATTTCGTCCTTCAACCCTGGCAATAGCGTTGAAGAAAGATACTCCTCAATGCGTTTGCGGTAGGGTTCTGCTTGAACGGTCCAGTCGACGCCACTGCCTAAGTGCGGCACGGGCGATAAGACGTAAAAGGCATCGCAGCCCTCGGGCGCCAAGCTCGGATCAGTCGCCGTGGGGCGATGCAGATACAAGCTGAAGTCATCTGCCAATACCTTGCGCTCAAAGATATCGTCGAGTAGCTCGCGGTAGCGTGGCCCCATCAAGATCGTGTGATGCATGACGTCTTCATAGCGCTTGCGCGTGCCGAAATACCAGACGAACAGACCCATGGAATAGCGTGTGTCCTTGAGTTTTTGGTCAGTCCATCGCTGACGACTTTCATGTCCAAGTAAGCGCTGATACGTCCACGCTGCGTCTGCGTTTGAGACCACGATGTCCGCCTGCAGGCGCGTTCCGTCATTGAGCACCACACCCGTCGCCGCGCCGTTCTCAACGACGATACGCTCGACTGGCGCATTGAGCCGCAAGGTGCTTCCTTGAGAGCGAATCAATCCAACCAGCCCGTTGACGAGTTGACCAGTCCCGCCCATCGCGAAATGCACGCCCCACTTTCTCTCGAGGTGGGTGATAAGGCAGAGGATCGAAGTCGTGCTAAACGGATTGCCGCCAATGAGCAGTGGATGAAAACTAAACACGGTGCGTAGCCGCTCGTCCTTAAAAAATTTCGAAACCAACCCGTACACGGTTCGATAGCTTTTAAGGCGAATGAGCGCCGGCATGATGCGTACCATCGTGCGCCAGTCGTGGAACGGGATATCCACCAACTGTGTAAAGCCAACGTCGTAGACCGCCTTGGATTGCGCCAGAAAACGATGAAAGCCCTCAACATCCTCCGGACAAAACTTCGCTACCTCAGCGCTTGCGCGATCGATATCGCCGGAGTAATCGAAGACGCTGCCGTCGTCGAAACGAATTCGATAAAACGGATCAATCGGCACAAGCTCAACATCATCGGACAAGCGTTTGCCGCAAAGCTGCCAGAGCTCTTCGAGCAAGAACGGTGCAGTGACGATGGTCGGGCCAGCATCAAACCTAAACCCATCTTGTTCATACACGTAGGCACGGCCACCTGGCTTGTCGAGCTTTTCGAGAACCGTCACACGATAGCCGCG
The DNA here is from genome assembly GCA_021300055.1 of Nitrosomonadaceae bacterium. Taxonomy (GTDB): domain Bacteria; phylum Pseudomonadota; class Gammaproteobacteria; order Burkholderiales; family Usitatibacteraceae; genus UKL13-2. The sequence goes on from JAJTHU010000193.1 coordinate 2,924, forward strand.
CGCGCCAAGCCTGACAGCAGCGGCCAAGCCACCAAATCCCGAACCAATCACAATGGCAGTGGGTGGCGAGGCGCCTGAGTCTATGTTGCGAATCACGTCCGGGTCGTCGCGCTTCATGCGGCCAGTTCCTCAATAAGGTGGGAGACCCGTTGCGGTCGTTCTTCGTGCGCCAAATGGCCGACCCCACGCATGCGTACCAGCTTCGCGTTCGGTACGATCTTGCAAACGCGCTCAGACTCAAATGGCGGCACCGTTTTGTCGTTCTCGCCAACAACCAGCGTCAGCGTGCAACCCGTGCCAGCAAAGCGACTCAATGATGCAGGCATTTCGCGAAGATCCCACTGCGCCATCATCTCTAACGCTGCGGCGGCGTGATGCGGGTTGCTGACCAAGGTGCCATAGAGTTGCTTGCCCTGTGGGTCAACGTTTGAGCCGGTTGAGTCGAGCAGACGATCGAGCACCTTCGGATCTTCAGCCCGCCACGCAAACAAACGCGGCACCAGCCGCGATCCCGACAGCAGACGCGCCAGAGGCGAAAACACTTCTCCGGCGATGCCTCCCAAGGGCAGCAATGCACCGTTCACACTCACGAGGTGACGCGGCGAGATTGAGCCGTCGAGACACATGCGGGCGAGTATCGCCGCTCCCGCAGAGTGGCCGACTGCGATGGAAGGCTTCAGCGCTAGTTTGTCGAGCAACGCAGCGAGCGCACGCGCCATCGCCGGTAATGCATAGCCCGAGGACGGTGGTGCGGACGTGAACCCGTGCCCCGGCAAATCGGGGGCGACCACCGTGAAGTGTTGCGCAAGATCACCCATCAGCCCGCGCCACGAATGCGAGGCCGCTCCGGTGCCGTGAACGAGCAACACCACGGGTCTTTCTTCAGGCGCGGTCGAGCGCACATTGCCAAGCGACGACTTTGGTGCAGCCTGGCTGTTCAATGCAACAGCAGGCATCACTTGTACGTGCCAACGAATGCCGCCCGCTTCCACAAAACGGCTTGCCTCGCGATTCGGCCAATCGCGTCCCTCACGCTGCCAAGACAAACGCTCAGCCATGTTTAGCCAACCCCTTGGAATCGGCCGCGCGTGCAGCACGATTTGAACCCGCACCTAACGCGACTCCGCTACTTGGCTTGATCTGCTCGATTGCACGACGCGTCGCCTCTGACACCGATCGGGATTCAGCGTTAGGTAAGCATAGATAGTCGCCGCGCATGCTCTCGGCAACGAGTTTGGCTTGCGCATCACCACGTGCTGAGGTGTCGATCACGAGGCTGTGCACTCGCGCTGCCGC
>JAJTHU010000033.1 GCA_021300055.1 Nitrosomonadaceae bacterium
AGCACCACACAGGAAAACACCGGCGAAGTGATCGGGTATGAGACCTCGGGGGTCGGCTTGAACATGCTCTTGAAGGTGCGCTTGTTGGTGCTCGAGACGCGGATTGTCCGCCGCTGCTCGCCGAAGCCGTGCGCTACGCCGTGTTTCCTGGGGGAGCGCGGGTCAGGCCACGATTAACGATGGCTGTTGCCTGCGCGAACGGGCAAGATGAACCCGGCGTGGCGTGTGCAGCCGCAGCAGCGATCGAATTGCTGCATTGCGCGTCATTGGTGCACGACGATTTGCCCTGTTTTGACGACGCACCTACGCGTCGCGGAAAGGCCTCCGTGCATCGCGCGTTTAGCGAGCGCATCGCGATCCTAGCGGGTGATTCATTGATCGTCATGGCCTTTGAAACGCTCGCTCGTGGCGTTGCCGGTTTCCCTGAGCGCATGGGACCGCTCGTTTCGATCGTTTCGCGTGCCGTGGGTCTGCCACACGGACTTTGCGCCGGGCAGGCCTGGGAAAGCGAGCCGCGTGTGTCGCTCTCCGCGTATCAGCGCGCAAAGACGGGGGCATTGTTTGCCGCCGCCACCATGGCAGGCGCTGCGGCAGCTGGGAAACGCCCTGAAGACTGGCGATTGCTGGGCGAACGCCTCGGCGAGGCTTATCAGGTGGCTGATGATCTGAGAGACGCGGTCTCGACACCGCAAGAAATCGGTAAGCCGGTTGGTCGAGACGTTGCGCTTAAGCGCCCCAGTGCTGCTGTGGAACTCGGTATCGAAGGGGCGGTCGCTCGCCTTGAGTTCCTCGTCGCCGGCGCGTTAGCAGCGGTGCCGGATTGCGTAGGATCAGATCAGTTGCGACACCTAATCAGGCAGGAAGCTGACAGCCTGCTACCGTCGCAGCTTCAACGTCGCGCGGCTTAGCTTGGCCAGCGTGACCCGCGACGTGGCGCATCGGACTCGACGCGGGCGTTCCGCTGTGTCGATTCGACACAGCGTAGTCATGCGACTGTTGTAACGCTGCGCCATGAGCGCCCTCGCGTCCTCAGGTTCAGATCATCGAGACGTTTCAACGCCTACCGGTGCTCCCGGATCGCCAGGGGACGAGAGAATTTCACCTGCATCCGTTCAAGTGCGCATGAGTCTTCGTGATCGTCTACGTCTTTGGCGCAACCGCCTTCTGGGAAGCCCGAAGTTTCGTGACATGTCCGCGAGCGTCTGGCCACTGAGGGTGCTCGCGAGACGCGATGCGCGCGCACTGTTCGACATCGTTGCAGGTTTTGTCTATTCGCAGGTCTTGCAAGCTGTTGTGCAATTGGGCCTCATTGACTTCCTTCGCACGGTGCCGCGAAGCCTCGCTGAGATCACGGCGTTCACCAAACTTCGAGTGGAGGAATGCGAACGCTTGATTGCCGCGGCCGTCGCATTGAAACTCATTGAGCCGTGTGATGACGGACGCTATACGTTGGGTGTCATGGGCGCGCCGTTAGTCGCTAACGAAGCCGTGCTGTCCATGATTTCACATCACGCTTTGGTTTATCGCGACCTCGCCGATCCGGTCGGCCTACTACGCAATGGCGTGACGCCCAAGCAAGACACCGAACTACGCAAGTTCTGGCCCTATGCAAACCGGAATGACCCGTCGTCACTCTCGAGCGATGAAGTTGCCCAGTATTCGGAACTGATGTCCGCATCGCAACCGCTCGTCGCAACTGAAGTCCTGAGCGCGTTTGACTTCTCATTGCACCGTAGATTGCTGGACGTCGGCGGCGGCAAAGGCACATTCGTTCGGGAAATCAAGCGCCACCACGATCGACTCGATGTCGCGGTCTTTGACTTGCCCGCAGTCGTTGGGCTACCTCGAGACGATTTAGACCCCGTAACGCAGAGCATCGATGCAAGCGTTGCACGCTATCCGGGCTCGTTTTTGTCTGACCCGCTCCCCGGCGGCTTCGACCTCATTTCTCTCGTCCGCGTGCTGCACGACCACTCCGATGAGTCGGTGATGGCACTGCTTCGCCGTGTTCACGATGCGCTTCCCTCTGGTGGTCGCGTGTTGATCGCCGAACCGATGTGCGACGCGCCTGGTGCCGAGACGGTCGGGCCTGCCTACTTTGGTCTCTATCTCTTGGCGATGAGTCAGGGTAGGGCGCGGTCCCCAAAGGCTATTTTTGGGATGCTCGAGCGCGCTGGATTTCGTTCACCGCAACAACTCCGCACGCGACTGCCGCTCCAGGTTGACATTGTCACGGCGGTTCGCAGCTGAGTAAATATATATATATCAAATAGTTAGCAAATCAACCGGGTCTGTTTCACACGTCTGACGGCTAGCTAGAAATCTGGTCATGAAAAAGCGTAAAAAAAAATTGACAACACAGAATGTCAGCGTAACATTACACATGAAGTACGAAGGAGCAGGCCGTGCGGAGTTTCAAAAAGATGCAAAACCGCACAAAGCTCAACTAATTAACGGACCCGCGCAGTTGGACGAGCCCTTGCTAGGGAGTGGTGTGTGATCGAAACCCGAGCGGTTGTGATGGAGCGGCCCCAGCAGCTTTCGCTGCAGACGGTGCCTCTCGACGCGCCCAGCGACGGCGATGTCGTGGTCGAAATCGATTGGACGGGAATCAGCACCGGCACCGAACGACTCCTCTGGTCGGGCAAGATGCCACCCTTTCCTGGCCTCGGCTACCCCTTGATACCGGGCTACGAATCCACCGGCCGTGTGGTCTCCGCCGGGTCGCAAGCCAAACTTGAAGTTGGTACCCGGGTGTTCGTACCGGGTGCAAAGTGTTTTGGTGAAGTGCGTGGCTTGTTTGGCGGTGCCGCGGCAACGCTGATCGTGCCCTCGGAGCGCGCAGTCGCGATCGACAACTCCTTGGGTGAGTCTGGCGTCTTGCTTGCGCTCGCTGCGACCGCCCATCACGCCTTGTTTAAGCGCGTCGATCCTACTGCGGCCGAAGAAGTCAAACGCGCGTTACCCGACTTGATTGTCGGCCACGGTGTGCTCGGTCGCTTGCTGGCCCGCCTCTGCGTGGTATTTGGTGCGAGCCCAACTGTCTGGGAGACCAATCCGTTACGTGCGCAAGGCGCGACGGGCTATACGGTTATCTCGCCGGATGACGACAAGGCGTCCCGCTATCAACGTATTTGCGATGCGAGTGGCGATTCGCAGCTTCTCGATCGCCTCATCGCGCAGCTTGCGCCTCATGGCGAACTGGTGCTCGCTGGATTCTATGAGCAGCGCCTCGGTTTTGATTTTGCGCCTGCGTTCATGCGCGAGGCGTCGATTCGTATTGCCGCTCAATGGCAGCCCCAAGATCTTCTTGCCGTCAAAGGGCTCGCTGAATCGCGTGAGTTGTCGCTCGATGGATTGATTACGCACCGTGCTTCGCCGGTGGACGCGCAGGCCGCATATCGGACTGCGTTTGACGATCCGTCATGTTTGAAGATGGTTCTTGATTGGCGGCTGCAGTAGCCACTGCAATCGACATAAATAAGAGGGTATCCGCATGACCGCAGCCACTGATAACCGAACGACCGGAACAACAACCATCAAGATCTTCGATCAGCGTCTGCGCGATGAAGCTGCAGCACCGGTCGCGCCCGTCAGCACCTCTGAAGTGACGAAAACGACTCAGATCATCGCGATCTATGGAAAGGGCGGTATCGGCAAGAGCTTCACCTTGGCGAATCTCTCATACATGATGGCCCAGCAGGGCAAGAAGGTGCTGCTGATCGGTTGTGACCCGAAGAGCGACACAACCTCGTTGCTATTCGGTGGCAAAGCCTGTCCGACCATTATCGAAACTTCGTCGCGCAAGAAGCTAGCAGGTGAGCCTGTCGCGATCGGTGACGTTTGTTTCAAGCGCGATGGTGTGTTCGCGATGGAACTCGGCGGACCAGAAGTAGGTCGGGGTTGCGGTGGGCGAGGCATCATCCACGGATTCGAGACGCTCGAAAAACTCGGGTTCCACGAGTGGGGATTCGACTACGTGCTTTTGGATTTCTTGGGCGACGTGGTGTGCGGTGGTTTTGGTCTCCCGATCGCTCGTGACATGTGCCAGAAGGTCATCGTTGTCGGCTCGAACGATCTGCAATCCCTCTACGTTGCGAACAACGTCTGCTCTGCCGTTGAGTACTTCAGAAAGCTCGGTGGCAATGTCGGCGTAGCGGGCATGGTCATCAACAAGGACGACGGCACAGGCGAGGCGTCCGCGTTTGCCGAGGCTGTCGGCATCCCTGTGCTCGCCGCTATTCCGGCGAATGAAGATATTCGACGCAAGTCGGCGAGCTACGAAATCATCGGCCGCCCAGAAGGTCAGTGGGGTTCGCTGTTTGCTTCGTTGGCCACAAACGTTGCGGAGGCGCCTCCAGTGCGTCCGACACCACTCACGCAAGATGGTCTGCTCGGATTGTTTGCGGCTGACGTAACCGGGCGTGACGTTGTGCTCGAACCTGCAACCGAGTTCGACATGTGCGGCAAAACTGAAACTAAGCGCGAGTCGCTGGAAGTTGTTTACGACGCAGTCTAAACAAGTCAAGTGCATTCCACGATGAACATCAACGACCGAATTGCAATCGCCAATCCCGAGGCTCTGAAGGTGGACGGGCTGGGCTGCCATTCTGGTAAAGAGCAGCTGCTTGCTGCGGCGAAGAG
>JAJTHU010000348.1 GCA_021300055.1 Nitrosomonadaceae bacterium
GAAGCACCTGCCGGTAGTGCTGATCCCGCATAGCTTGCAATGACACTCCCGTTGCTAAGCACTTCGATTAGCGTAATTGCACCTCCGCCCGTCGAGACTGAACCTGCGATTGGAATAGTTGCCAGTCCGTTCGTGGCAACAAACTGCTGCGCGTCGTTTGGCGAAGTGAGCGTTGCGGACGGTGGCGTCGTCGTTGAAACGCGTCAACAGGTGCTGACGATCAGACCGTTCACATATGGGATCCTGACGGTTTAGAAACGACCGCTAAATGTGTCGTGTCGAGCTTCGGCGGCTCGACTCAACTGATGCTCAGTGTAGATGAAGTTCTTTGACCGCGGACAGCGTGATTTGCTGAATCAGGGGCGTACGCGAGAAACGCCTCTTTTGGCGACGGCGCTTATCATACTTGCCTCGGCGCTAATTGCGCTTGCTGTACTTGCTTACCAACAAAATCAACGCGCCTCTACTCTTGAGGCGCAGGCTGAAGCGCAAGCGAGGACAACTGAAGTCAGTACGCGCTTAAGGCTGTCATCAGAAGCCAATGCGGAAGATACGCGCCGAAAGTTAGAAGTGGCTAGACACTTCGCTTGGGAGACAGTCTTTGACGCGATAGAGGACGTGACCTCACCTGAAATTGAGATGATCGCAGTGAGCCCAAGCAAATCGACCGGTGCTGTATCAATCCGTGCCTACGCTAAGTCTCGCGAAGCCATGCTCCAGTTTGTCACCGCACTAGAGAATCGCACCGGGTTGAGTCGTGTACACATTGCTCGGTTCGAGACCAAAGTGATTGGTGCCCTAATTCTTCTTGAGTTTGAGGTCGTAGCCCAGCTACCGTTGAACACAAAAAGGGACGCTGCGCGAACAGGCAGGTAGCGTTCTAGTTGGTGGACTTCGTCATACTGGATATGCGGATTAAGTCCGCGCGAACCACTCGCTCGCTCCCGTTGGATACGATCCCAGATGCGTGCGTGGTAGCATCGCGCCATGGACACATCCACACCCCCGACCGACACCGGCATCCCGCTGTCGCGAATTATCCGCGAGCGGATTCAGCGCGCGTCGCGCCGCTTTCATGCCAACGACAATATCTCGGCTTTCATCGAACCGGGCGAGCTTGAACTCTTACAAAAAGAAGTTCAGGCCAAGATGCAAGGCGTTCTAGAGAGCTTGGTGATCGATACCGATAGCGATCACAACACCCAGGAGACCGCGCGCCGCGTCGCCAAAATGTTCATCAATGAGGTGTTTCACGGGCGCTACAAGCCGCAGCCGACCACCACCGAATTCCCGAACGTATCGCACCTCAATGAGTTGATGATCGTCGGTCCGATCCTGGTGCGCAGTGCCTGTTCGCATCACTTGTGCCCGATCATCGGCCATGTTTGGGTGGGCGTGATGCCCAACGAGCATTCCAACCTGATTGGCCTGTCGAAGTACACGCGCCTCATCGATTGGGTGATGAGCCGCCCGCAGATTCAAGAAGAAGCGATTGCACAGGTGGCCGAGTTGTTGCAGCAAAAGCTGCAGCCCGATGGTTTGGCCATCGTGATGGAAGCTGACCACTTTTGTATGCACTGGCGCGGTGTGAAAGACACCGACGCCAAGATGATCAACAGCGTGATGCGCGGTTCTTTCCTGAAAGACGCAAACCTGCGCCGGGAGTTTCTATCGCTACTCAACAACAATAAGAGATCATGACATGCTAGTTAGACTGCTATACGCCAGCCGCGCACACGCGGACAACATGGCAGGTGCAATTGAATCCATCGTCGCGCAATCGCGCGCGCACAACCCTGAGCGTGGGATCACCGGTATTCTTTGTTACGGCGGCGACATCTTCATGCAGGTGATCGAGGGTGGCCGTAGCGAAGTAAATGAGCTATATGGCCATATCGTGCGTGACACACGTCACCGTGATGTGGTGTTGCTCAAGTACGACGAAATCACCGAACGGCGCTTCGCGGGCTGGACGATGGGGCATGTGAATCTCGACAAGATCAACCCATCGTTGTTGCTCAAGTACTCTGCCCGGCCCGTATTGGACCCCTACTCCGTATCAGGCGAAGTGTCGATGGCGTTGCTTGAAGAGTTAATCTCGACCGCGGCGATCATCGGTCGCACGTAAGCGCGGGCGCGGTAGGTGGCCGACTGCCCTCCTCCGCCCTGCCCTACAGCTGCACAGTGAATTTGTTCGCCCGCTTAGGCGGGCGTTTTTGCGGGCGGCGGTAAACCCAACAGACCAGCGAGCGCGCGCGAGGCCGTCGCCCGAGAGAAGTGCTCGTCGATATTGCGCAGGCCGTTGTCTCGAAGCGTTGCCCAAAGTGCGGCATCGGTGTTGGCGCGAATCATGGCGTCGGCAAACGACTCGGCGGACTCTGCACAAAGCACGTCCTTGCCATCGGCCAGATACATCCCCTCGACGGACGGCGGCGTGGCCACCACGGGAACGCCGTATTGCATCGAGATGTTCACCTTGCCCTTCACACCAGCACCGTAGCGCAGCGGCGAGATCGACATGCGCGCGCGCTGGTAGAACGGTGCTACGTCGGGCACAAAGCCAGCAATGACGAAGTCATCGGCCGCGAAGCGCTGTAGCGCAGGCGGTGCGTTGCTGCCGATCACCGTGGTGATGATGCCCGCATTGCGCGCACGCAAGATGGGCAGTACGTTCTCAACATACCAAGTGATCGCGTCGAGGTTAGGTGGATGTCTGAATCCACCAATAAAGATCGCGCCGCTGCGTTCATCAAAACCAGCAGGGCCAGGCATGTTGACGTGAATATTCGATACGATCGACACGCGTGCGGCGGGCGCTTCTATTGCAAGCAGCTTTTGCTCGACGGGGCTGACCACTAGCGTGACGTCGCTTTTTGCCATGAGGTCGAGCTCTTGCGCCTTCATACGAGCGGCGGCTGCGCGTTGCAACGCGTCATTGGCGAGTTCCGCCTCACGCTCTTGGCGCAAGAAGTGCAAGTCAACGGTGTCGAACACAAACCGCGCACGCGGTGCAACGCGCTTGACGAGGTCGATATGTTTCACGGCGACGGTGGCACGTGAAAGCATGATGACGTCGTAATTCGCAGCGTAACGCTCAAGCCAGCGTGGAACGTGTGAGTGCACGGGGTGGTAGATGACTTCGACGCCGAGCGCTTGAATCTGCGCGACGTAGGGCTCGCGATATTCAAGATTGTCCGCAAGGAAAGTGACCTTAGCGCCAAGCTTCGCCATCAGTCCGAGCATCTCGAACATGCGTAGCGAACCCGAATCTTGATCTGGCGTGAGCATGCAAGCATCGAGCACGAGCACCCTGCGATTCGCATAGCGGTCGCACTCCAGCTCCGGCAGCAGTCCGTTCAGTCGATGGTTGGCAAGCACATTGCGCCAACGCGACAAGAATGTTTGCTGGTTGATCACTTGGTGTTTCTTCACGCCCTGCGTGAGGTCGGTGCCAGAGCTTTGCCCCTCAAAATGCACGACCACGGCGCGTGGCTGGTAGTAGAGCTTGCGTCCATGCTCGCGCACGCGGAACGCGAGGTCTGTATCCTCGTAATAAGCGGGCACATAGCGCTCGTCAAAGCCGCCGAGCGCGTTCCAGAATTCGCGCTCCAGCAACAAGCAAGCACCCGAGCAGTAGTCAGCCTCGCGCAAGTAGTTGTATGGCGGGAGCGATGCGTCTTGGTTGCGTCCCCAATTCCAAGCCGAACCATCGCGCCACACAATGCCGCCCGCTTCTTGCAGCGTGCCGTCTGGGTAGATGAGCTTTGCGCCGACCATGCCGACGTTGTCACGCAGCGTGAAGGTCTCTAGCATTGCGTCGAGCCAACCGGGCGTGACGATGATGTCGTTGTTCAGAATCAGGACGTATTGTCCGCGCGCAACGGCCGCACCGGCATTGCAGTTGCGTAGGAAACCAAGATTGTTGGCGTTGCGGATGATGCGAATACCACTGACGGGCGCAAGGGCGTCCGCCGCTGGCTCGGGTGAACAATCATCCATGATGATGACTTCGATCGCCAGATGCGCGCAGGTTTCCTGAATGCTCTTCAGGCAGGTGTAGGTCATCAAGTGCTGGCCATACACCGGGATAACAACCGACACGAGCGGCTCAGGTGCGTCTGCGAAGGTCAGCGGCTCGATGGATTTTTCTTGCGTGTAGAGCACAGCCTTGGGCTTGGGTGCCTCAGGCGTGCGAGAGAGCTTTTCGTGAACGCGTTTGCCGAGCGCTACCGGACCTTCTTCGCGCAAGATCTGCGCGGCCACTGCAACCTTGTGCGGCAGCGCCTTTGATTGGTCAGCCGTTTCGCGTGTGAGCCGGAGCATGCTCTTGATCGCGTGCATCACGCTGCGAAGTGGCGCCGTGATGCGCCAAGACGTCGAATTGGTGACAGCATTGAATGCCGCACGCGCAGCATCCCGCTCGTGCTCCAGTCTTTCGGTTGTCAACTCAAGAACGTGTAGCGTCTCCTCATTCATTACCTCAAGAGCGGCAATGCGTTGACCAAGTTCGTCGATGTGCGCATCAAGGTTCGCGATATGTTGGTTAAGCTCTTTGCTCAGTTCAACCTCGCGACGCAGCGCGTCGCCCAACTCCTGCTCAGATCGCAAGCGATGAGCCTGTTCTAGTTGATACTGGCGAATCGCCTGTTGAATCCGCGTCTCTGCCTCGCCAGCTTGACGTCGCAACTGGGCGCGCGCTTCTGCTTGGCCGCAGTCGACGCCGTATTCATAGA
>JAJTHU010000250.1 GCA_021300055.1 Nitrosomonadaceae bacterium
CAACGGCGGTGCTCGAAGAGGCCTGCACGCGCATCCAGCGCGCCTGCGCCGCGCTGAAGCGACCCTAACGACACCAAATGCTGCTGGCGACATCAGCAGCATGGCTCCTGCGGGAGCGCATGTCGCTTTGTGTGAACTGCGTGCCGCACTCACGAAGAGGAAAGAGAGCCTCGCACTCTATAATGTGAGGCTCAATTTCATTCGTGAGAAAGCACCATGGTCGCCGCTCAAAAAGCTGCTCAGCCTACCGACTCGGTGATTGCCGAGATCAGCAAAGCGCTCCACAAGAACGCTGCTTCCGCCACCGAAGTCGGATTCAACCAAGAACTCGTCGATAAATATCTCTCTGAGATCGACGACACAGACTTGCAATCGCGCTCAATCGATACCTGGGCGCGTATCGCCGCCAACCACTTGGCATTTGCACAAGAATTTCAATCCGGCGCGCCGAAGATGCGTATCTTCACGCCGCGCACGAGCGAGCATGGCTGGGAAGCGCCCTGCACCGTTATCGAGTTCGTCAACGACGACATGCCCTTTCTGGTGGATTCGATCACCATGGAAGTCAATCGCCACGGCATCGCGATCCAGCAAATTGCACACCCGCTCTATGCGACCGAACGTGACGCCCACGGCAAACTCACACGCGTTGGGCTGCCCAAAGCGGGCGCGACGGTTGAATCGTGGATTCACGTTGAGATCGAACGCATTACCGATGCCAACCGCATCAAGGCACTCGGCGACGCTCTGGTCTCCGTGCTGTCCGATGTGCGTTCATGCGTGCAGGACTGGCCAAGCATGCGCCAGCGCGTTCAAGACATTCTCGGCGACATGGGCGGCGCGGCGAAGTCGGTGCCGTTGGCTGAAATCGATGAGGCGCGCGCATTCCTTGAGTGGGTCGGCGACAACCACTTCACGTTCCTTGGCTATCGCGAATACGAACTCTCAAGCGTCGATGGTCGTGACGTACTCAAGATCGTACCGAAGTCCGGGCTTGGCGTGCTGCGCGAACCCCGCCTCGGCGGCGTATCGGCGAGCTTCTCTGAGTTGCCCGAGGCGCTGCGCAAACTGGCGCGCAGCCCGCAACTACTCATGCTCACCAAGGCCAATACGCGTGCCACAGTACATCGTGCGGGCTACCTCGATTACATCGGCGTCAAGCGCTTTGACGCGGACGGCAAGGTGATTGGCGAACGGCGCTTTATTGGCCTCTACACGTCAAACAGCTACCACGGTGACCCCACCGAGATTCCGCTGCTGCGCAAGAAAATCGCCAACGTACTCAACCGCGCGGGCTATCCACCAGCGAGCCATGCGGGCAAGAACCTGCTGTCGATTCTCGACAACTATCCGCGCGATGAGCTGTTCCAGATTGGCGAAGAAGAGCTTTACCAAACAGCGATGGGCATTTTGCGTTTGGGCGAGCGCGCGCGCACCAAGCTGTTTTTGCGTCGCGACGCCTATGCACGCTTCTATTCGTGCCTCATCTACTTACCGCGTGAAAACTACAACACCGAAATTCGCGTCAAGCTACAAGACTTACTCAAGCGCCGCCTGAATGGCATCAGCGCTGAGTTCAACGTCCAACTCACCGAGTCCGTGCTGGCGCGCATCCATATGTTGGTGCGCACGCAACCAACCGAGCAGCCCAATCTCGACGTCGATGCGCTTGAGCGTGAAATCGTCGATTTGACGCGACGCTGGGAAGACGGTGTGTTCACTGAGGTTGCCGCCCATCTCGGCGAAGACGCCGCCAACGGCGCACGCCGCGAGTTTGTGCTGCCTTTCCCCGTCAGCTACCGCGAGGAGACTTCAGTTGCGCAGGCGATCGCCGACTTCGCCGCGAGCCGCGCGCTCAGTGCCGAGCAGCCACTCAACGTGAGCCTGCGCCAAGACGAGGAGGCTGCTGGGGGCAACACGCTTCACCTGCGCGCCTTTCACCTCGGCGCGCCCATCAGTTTGTCGCACGCTTTACCCATGCTCGAAAACATGGGCGTGAAAGTCGCCAACGAGCGCGCCTACGCGATTGCTCGCGTTGATGCGCCAGCAATCTACATCCATGACTACACCCTGACCCGCGTCCACGTTGCTCAGCCATTCGAGGCGATTCGCGGCAAGTTTGAGCAAGCGTTCATGCATGTCTGGGCGCGTCGCGTAGAAAACGATGGTTTCAACCAACTGACGCTCGCGGCCAATCTGGCAGCCGATGAAGTCATCATTCTGCGCGCCTTGGCGAAGTATTTGAAACAGACGGGCTTTACGTTCAGCCAAAGCTATGTCGAACAAACGCTCGCCAGCCATGCAGCGATCGCTGCACAGCTGACGGCGCTATTTCATGCGCGCTTTGACCCCTCGCGCACCGAAGACCGCGGCAACACCACGACGCAAATTGCGGCGCACATCGAATCGATGCTCGATGACGTCGCCAACGCTGACGAGGATCGCATCCTACGACGCTTCCTCGCTTTGATGCAGGCGGTCGTGCGCACGAACTTCTACCAGCGCAAAGGTTATGTCTCGTTCAAGATTCAGAGCGCCAGTGTGCCTGATCTACCCGAGCCTAAGCCACTGTTTGAGATCTTTGTGTACAGCCCGCGCATGGAAGGTATCCACCTGCGCTTTGGCAAGGTGGCGCGCGGTGGCTTGCGTTGGTCCGACCGACAAGAAGACTTCCGCACGGAAGTGTTGGGGCTCGTGAAAGCGCAGCAGGTTAAGAACGCCGTGATCGTCCCCGTAGGCTCCAAGGGCGGCTTCGTCCTCAAAGCCGCCCCACCGGCGTCTGATCGCGATGCGTACATGCGCGAAGGCATCGAGTGCTACAAAACCTTCCTGCGCGGCATGCTCGACGTCACTGACAATTTGGTCAAGGGTAAGATTGTGCCGCCCAAGAACGTGGTGCGTCACGATGCCGACGATCCGTACCTCGTCGTTGCCGCAGACAAAGGTACCGCAACGTTCTCGGACTACGCCAACGCTATTTCTGCTGAATATGGTCACTGGCTTAGCGATGCGTTTGCTTCCGGTGGCTCGGCAGGCTACGACCACAAGAAAATGGGCATTACGGCCAAGGGCGCGTGGGAGAGCGTGAAGCGCCACTTCCGCGAGCTCGGCGTGAATACGCAGACGACAGACTTCACTGTTGTGGGCATCGGCGACATGTCCGGCGACGTGTTCGGCAACGGCATGTTGCTGTCTGAGCACATTCGCTTGGTTGCCGCGTTTGACCACCGCCACATCTTCGTCGATCCCGACCCCGTCGCGGCGACGAGTTTCAAAGAGCGCCAACGCATGTTCGCGCTGCCGCGTTCATCTTGGGACGACTACGAAAAGAAACTGATTTCCAAAGGCGGCGGTGTTTTCTCGCGCGGCGCCAAGGCGATTGAACTCACGCCAGAAATGAAGCGCGCGCTTGGCATTGATGCCGAGTTGAAGTCCATGACGCCCGTCGAACTCATGCGTGCCATCCTCAAGGCGCCGGTCGATCTTTGGTACAACGGCGGCATTGGCACCTACATCAAGGCGAGCACGCAAAGCCATCAGGAAGTCGGCGACAAAGCGACCGATGCCATTCGTATCAACGGCAATGAGCTGCGCTGCAAAGTGGTCGCCGAGGGCGGTAACTTGGGCGCAACGCAGTTGGGTCGCGTTGAAGCGGCTCAATGTGGCGTACGCATCTGCACCGATGCCATCGACAACTCGGCAGGTGTTGATTGTTCCGACCACGAAGTCAACATCAAAATTCTCTTGGGCGCAGCCAGCGACGCCGGACTGCTCAGTGCTGAAGAACGCGAGCCTCTGCTCGCGGCGATGACCGAGGAAGTCGGGCAGTTGGTATTGCAGGACAACTACTTCCAGACGCAATCGCTTTCTGTTTCGGGCGTCCGCGGTGAAAAGCTCCTCGATGCCCAAGCGCGCTTTATGCGCCACCTCGAGAAAGCCGGACGCCTCAACCGCCGCGTTGAGTTCTTGCCCGACGAGGACGAACTCAAGCGTCGCCGCGAGAAAAAGCTCGGGCTTACCGCGCCAGAGCGTGCCGTGCTGCTCGCTTACAGCAAGATGGAGTTATTCGACGAATTGCTCGCTAACGATCTCATCGATGACGCATATGTCGCGCAAGTGTTGGTCAGCTACTTCCCAACGGCCTTGCGCACGCCCTTTGCCTCAGTCATGCCGAACCACCCGCTCAAGCGCGAGATCATCGCGACCGTAGTGGCCAACACCACGATCAACCGAACCGGTAGCGTGTTCGTCCACCGCATGCGCGAAGAAACCGGTGCGAGCGCCAATGAGGTCGTGCGAAGCTTCATTTTGGCGCGCGACATCTTCGGGCTTGACGCAACATGGGATGCGATTGATCGACTCGATAACGTCGTGCCTGCCTCGGTGCAGAACGACATGCTGATCGAGCTGGGCCGCTTGGTGCTGCGCGCCTGTTTGTGGTTCCTCCGCCGCCGCGCTGAGAAACTCCCGATCGCCGAGGTATTGGCATTGTTTGCACCTGGCGTCAGCACACTATCCTCGCGCCTCACCGACTTGCTGTCTGCCGATGACCTGTCGTCGCTACGCAGTCAGCAACAGCACTTGGTGACGCAAGGCGTGCCTGAATCCGTGGCAAGCGCCGTCGCACACGCCGATTCGATGTACTCGGTACTGGACATTGTCGAGGTCTCGACGCAGTTGCAGCGCCCAGTCGAATTCGCCGCAGGGGTTTACCACGCGTTGGTCGGGCGTCTTGCGTTGCGTTGGGTCGCACGCCAAGTTAGCAGCTTGCCGACCGATTCGCACTGGCAGGCGCTGGCACGCGCGGCCATGCGAGACGACCTCGCCAACTTGCAGCGCCACTTGACCGAGAGCGTCATGCGCCTGTCGCCACAGGCCCGCAATGCGGACGAGGCAGTCGCCACGTGGGAACGCCATCATGCAAAAGCACTCGCGCGTATGCAAGAGGTGATGGATGACCTCAAGCTTGCCAGCGATGTCGATTTGGCGATGCTGTCGGTGCTGCTGCGTGAACTTCGCGTGCTAACCTGAATCTGAAGACGATGCTGCCGTTATCAACACTGTCGCTCCGCTCGTTCCTTGCTGCCACCGCTGCGTTTTGCGTCGGCTTGTTGCTGTACGCCGCCTACCTGCAGCACGGCCCGCAGTTCCAGCAACCCTGCCCGCTGTGCGTGCTGCAGCGCTACGTTTACATCGCCATCGCGCTCATCGCGGCGGTAGGCGCGTGGCGCAATCACTATGGGTATGCGGTGGGCGTTGCCGTCGTAGCGGGCGATGGTGCGCTGCTCGCGGGGTGGCAGGTCGCCAAAGGCAGCACCATGACCGCATGCCAAGCAGATCCGATCGGGCAATTCGTTAATGGCTTGCCCACCGCCGATTGGTTTCCACAGTACTTCTTTGCGAATGGTGGCTGCGCCGATCGCTATGACGCATTGGGGCTACCCGTGCCAGTGTGGTCGCTGTTGTGCTTTGCCGGCATCGCAATCGCGGCCGGATGGGTCGCTTGGCAGCAGCATCGCCTGAAAGCAAAACCCTAGCGTTGGCGGGCGTTTTGGGGCATTTTCGTGCCTGGAAACGCCCGTCCCTTCTAGAGTTTCGTTTTTGATTTGACGCCTTTCGGCGCGTCGCTATGACGCCTTTCGGCGCAGTTAGCTAGCCGAAAAACTCGCGCATCAAGAAGGCCTCAAGCCCTGCTGTGTCCTCCGGGCGTGCGGATAGTTGCACGACGCGACCCAGTCGGTGCGACTCCCAGTTGAAGTTGCCCGAATAGTGCGTGCGAATGAGTGCAATCATGCGGCGCACGATGGCGAGCTCAACATCGCCGCCGACACCCGCATCGACTTCAATCAACTCCATCTTGGCGTTACTGCGGTCACCTTGCCAGCCGCGAAACGTAAACGACGCGTAGCGGCTTCCCTTGCTTTGGATTTGGAACACACCACTCGTGCCCTCGCCTTGGCCGAGACCGCGCATGTTGCGGCGAAATGCGGCATCGGCCTTTTCAGCGGCGGTGGCGACACGCTCACCCGCGCGCGCTGCGGCATTTTGCTGCGCGTAGTAGTTCTCTTCTGCTTGGCGTTGCGCGCGGCGCGCTTCTAATGCTGCGGCGAAGTCGAGCGGCGGCGCGGCGGTCTGCGGTTCACGCGTCGGCTCGGGCGGCTTAGGCGGCACGTACACCGGCGGCATTGAACTCGATGGCTTGCTCGAGGCAATCACGGTTCGTTGCGGCTGCGGCTTCACGGGCTCGGGCGTCGGCGGACGCTGTGCAAGAGGCAGAGGCAACAGCGTGACCTTCAGCGGGCCTGTGGTCTGCGTCATGGTGCTGTCGTCCTGCTGAATTTTCGGCAACAACATAATGAGCGCCGCGTGAAATCCGACCGACAGCACGGCGACGATCCAGATATTGCGCGTTGAGCGCCGCGGACGCAAACGCCAATCGTGCAAGTCCTCAGTGCTGAGCACGTTGCCACGTGGCGTGGGCATCAACACGTTGCTAAGCAAAGAGACGTCAGAAGCTGCGGATTTCATTGCATCGATGGCAGAAGCATTTTGCTGACGCCTAGTGCGTCATGACGACCGGCTGCGTGAGCCTACGTTGGCGAAGACACGGCAACCGCGTCAAGAAACGACTAGAGGGGTCGTCAGTTCTGGGCGCGGCTTGCGTCGTGGAATCCCACTAGACCGCGACCGTTGGTGAATACGCATCAAGTATAGACCAGCCCCCTACGCTTCCCGGTTGAGGCCCAGCCCGCAACGGGCGCGTCAAGATACAATGCGGCAACAAAAAGCGGTCGCCACGACGACCAGCCTTCCCTCAATCACGCCGCCCAAAACAATCCTAACTCATGGTTTCTTACGGCCTGCTGACCATCATCGTCGGCTACTTCTTGCTGTTGCTTTTGCTTGCGTGGGCGACCAGCCGTCGCGCTGACAACGAAGCGTTCTTTATCGGCAATCGCCGCAGCAACTGGATGCTGGTCGCATTCGGCATGGTGGGGACTTCGCTTTCTGGCGTGACCTTTATCAGCGTGCCTGGCACGGTCGGTGCGAATGGCTGGAGCTACCTGCAGGTCGTGATCGGTAACTGGATCGGTTTTATGGTCATCGCCGGCGTCCTGTTGCCGCTCTACTACCGCCTGCGCCTAACCTCGATCTACGATTACCTTGATCAACGATTCGGCGTCACAGCACACAAATCAGGTGCACTGTTTTTCATTTTGTCGCGCACCTTAGGGGCGACCGCACGTCTCTATCTGGTTGTAAACGTGCTCCACCTGCTCGTCGGTGCGCCGATGGGCATTCCATTTTGGGTGAGCACTGCCGTCATCCTTCTGATGATCTGGCTTTATACGCATCAGGGCGGCGTCAAGACCATCGTCTTTACTGACACGCTGCAAACCGCGTTCATGCTCGGCGGACTGATGATCTGCGTTTACTTCCTCGCCGGCGCACTGAAGCTCGATCTCGGTGCACTGCCCGCCATGCTCGCCGAATCACCAATGACGCGGATTTGGAACACTGATCCGAACGCGGCCAACTTTTGGTTAAAGCAGATCATCGGTGGCGCGTTCATCGCCATCGCCATGACGGGTCTCGATCAAGAGATGATGCAGAAGAACATCAGCGTGCCTAACCTACGGGATTCACAAAAGAACATGTTCGTGTTCAGCTTGGTGTTGGTGTTCGTTAACTTGCTCTTCTTGGTGCTTGGCGCACTCTTGGCAATGTTTGCCACGAGCAATGCTGTCTCGGCGAGCGGCGATCAGCTCTTCCCCACGGTCGTCATGCAGCATTTCCCGTTCTGGGTGCAGGTTATCTTCTTCATTGCACTGATATCCGCGCTGTTTCCAAGTGCCGACGGCGCACTGACGGCGCTGACGTCCTCGTGGTGCATCGATATTCTCGGCATTCGCAAAAACAAGTTGCCTGAAGCGCAGCAAACACGCATTCGTCGCATCACACACGTCTGCTTCGCGCTACTCTTTTTTGCCATCGTGATGGTGTTCAAATGGATCGACGACCGCTCGATCATCGACACCATCCTCAAGATCGCGGGCTACACGTACGGGCCGTTGCTGGGCATGTTCGCCTTCGGCATGATGACGCAGCGCGTCATGGGGCGTCCGCAAGCTTGGGTTGCCGCGGTCTTGGCTGCACCAGTCATTTGCTACGTGTTGCAGCGCTGGTTGGCGACAAACCCGAGCGGTTACCAGATCGGCATCGAACTCATGCTGATCAACGGCGCATTGACCTTTGCCTTGCTGTGGATCACCTCGCGCCCGAAGCCCGCCATGGGGGCGAATTCTTGACGAGTCGTCTTCAGCAGTGCCGGTATACGCGACTCGGCTGCAAGCAAATCAGGCAATATCTCGGCCAGTGTCACAGGCTCTAAGCGGTCGTCGAGTTCGACCACCACCAGATAGCCACGATCAAGCCCGTCACGGGTAAACGCCTTGATGAGCGAAAGTTGATCGCTGGTTTGTAAGCGGCCATCTTGCGGGTTCCACGTTTCCATCGCCACCAAACAGCCCGCCGATGGCGTGCCCGGATAGTAGCTGCGTCCACGGTAGTAGCTAGAACTCACGGTGGTGCCGTGAATCAACATTTCGTCGCGCCCTGCCTGCCCTGCCAAATACGCTTCGAGTATGGGCGTGTACTGCCGCCACGACGCAGGCCACCAATTCAGATAGCGTGCTTCGGTCCAGACGCTGTTGGGGTCGGCTGCGGCGCCGGTCAGCGTAGCGGTGCGCATCGTTGCCGCCGTTGGCGTTGCTGACTGAACGATCCCGCCATCGGTGTGCTCAAACTCAGCCACGCTCGCCTCGAACGGCACTTTCGATTCTAAATAAGGCGTTGGCCCAATCCATTTGTTGGTGGCGGTTCCGGCACCCGCAATGGTGAACAGACCCTGCGGCGTGTTGCCGTTGGTGATGGTGCCGGGGAGGTTGGTAATGGCATTTGCCAGATGCGCCACATGAAACACGCTGCCGTCTGCGTTGCGCACGAACTGCCCATCCGCACCGCGCACCACAGCCACACCGAAGCGACGGCGGTCTTGGCGCTGCAAACTGAACACGACGGGCTTACCCGGCAAGATGGGGTGCGCCAACAAATCAGCGAGCGGCGGCCGCGTGCGAATCACCGCGCGCAAATCGTTCGTCAGCGCGTAGTG
>JAJTHU010000085.1 GCA_021300055.1 Nitrosomonadaceae bacterium
CCAAAGCCCATGCTGTACTCCGGCATCTTGATTTTTGCGACGCTCGGCGTGTTCGGCATGCGCCAATCGGCGTTCGATATCTTTTTGCTCTACGCGATTGGCTTGCTTGGTTTTGTGATGCGACGCTACGACTTTCCGACCGCGCCTGTCATCATCGGCATGATCTTGGGCCCACTCGCCGAGGCGCAGTTGCGCCGCGCGCTATCGATCAGCCAAGGCGATTGGATGATCTTTTTGCAGAAGCCGCTCTCGGCCGCGCTGCTTGGCATCACGGTGCTGTTACTCATCGGGCCGTGGTTGTGGAAGCGCTTTAAGCAAGTACCAAAACCCTAGCATTGGCGCGCCTTTTCAGGCCTTTTCCTGCCCCAAACTGCCCGCTGGACGGGCAGTTTTGTTTTGGAGCGGTTGAGTCAGGAGCACGCTAGGGACCGGTTGCTTGTGCAGAACTCTGGAATTGCCTACTCAGGCGCGGCGAGGCAGAATCGGCCAACAAGCGGACATTCCCAAAGCCGCTCTGATTTCATACGTTTACCCAGTGAATTCGATGAAAAACATTGGGACTCCGCCCCTTGGCGTGTATGCCCAGCCTTGCCCAAATTTGCCAAGTGATGGAACTTATTGCGGATGGCATCATCAACAAACGGTTGCTGAAGACCTACCCCTAAGAGAAGCGCATCGTGCTTCCGCTCCGAAGTTGCCGAGATTTCCGACCGATCAATGCGGCCACTGATGCTTTAGATGGTGTTTCTTTGGAGCGTGCTTGATGCAGAGTTGATTTTCACCGCAAAAAAATAGACTTAGCCGATTCACTCTTAAATTTCTCCGCCGTCAAAAATCTCACCGGCGCGCGACTATCAGGATAAATATGCGTTTAGCAATTCGAGCGGCAGTTCTATTCTTCTGCATTTCATTCGGGGCCTCAGCTGCACCGCTATTGCCCTCGATTGGTACGACTGGAAAGAAATCGGTCTTACCGTATTCGCCGCCGCCGCGGATCGCGAATCCTTTCCATCCGCTGGGACAGTTTCAGTTTTTGACTCCCCTCGCCCGCTCGATCGCCGCTGTCGATCTCAATGCCGACGGCAAGCTCGATTTCATCGTGGCACCCAGCTACTTTAGCCACCAACCCCGCCTACCAATTCAGATCTGGATTAACGACGGGGATGGAACATTTGTCGACGGCACTTCTAGCATCATGGATGGCGCTGTTCCTAATACGGGCTTTGTTGTCAACATTTTCGTTGCGGACTTCAATCGGGATGGCCGACCCGATGTGTTTATGGTTGACCAGGGCTTGGAAGACAGTGACGCAAACAACCCTGGTTTTAGTGGCGGATTGAACACGGTCTTGCTGAGCCAGCCCAACGGCAAACTCCGCGACACAAGTTCAACCTCATTAGCGGGCCAGCTTCCGCGCTTTAACCATGTTTCGAGCATGGGTGACGTCAACGGTGACGGCAACATCGATGTGGTGTTGTCGCGCCTTGGTGGTGCAAGAGTACGAGACATCGGTGTTGTGTTTCTGCTTAACAATGGTACCGGCGAATTTACAGAATCCATCGCCGGACTTCCTGCAACGGTCGCTCAGCGAGATGGCAACGTCGGGACCCCTGCAGGAGTGGATTTTCAGGGCTCCGGGTCAAATACCATCGCCGATCTAGACGGTGATGGCAGGGCGGATCTGGTGACGGGTTCTTATATTAACTTTGATACGGTGAGTCGCACGCGTACGCTCCGAATTCACGCGCAGTCAGCGGCCGGTGTGTTTAGCGAAGTCAGGCGCTATGAGATTCCGTCTGCAATCAAGAATGTGGCGTACGTTGGGGATACGCCGACAAATAATGAAGATAACAGCGGTCTAGGAGTTTCGGGTATTCATGCGAGCGACTTAAACAGTGACGGACGCCGCGACTTGGTCGTTCTCTGGGAGGGCGCGGGTAAGGGTTACCTGCAGATCCTTCGCAATGACGGCAACTTCAATTTCACCGATGTCACTCTGGATTGGCTAGGTCAATACGATGTCACCTATCGAGCGACTTTTACGAGTGGAGTGGCAGCGGTGCGCGTCGCGGATCTGAACGGTGACGGTCACCCCGATCTTGAACTGCGCTATTTTGGCTCTATTGAATTCCCGGGCATGGCAACCGGTGCTGCGGCATGGCTGAATGATGGCACGGGTAAGCTGACGCGGTACGCATGGCAACAGAACGGCACAACACTGACCGCAAGTCAAGTGCAGGCTGCATTTTCTAACCTGTGCCAGTGTGCCGGCGGAAATACAGTTTTTGCCGACGTGGATGGGGACGGTGTTGATGATCTTGTCGTTCTCGACCTCGTCGGCGGATCGACCTTCCCGGCTCAACCTTCGGTGCAACGCAATATTCCGGTGATCACGTTCAAAGTGAACCTAAACGCACGGCAGCCGGTGGCGACCACGCTGCCGCTTTCGCGTCGCGGCGGAATCGATATCGATGGAGACCGTCGTCATGAAGTGGTTATGCGGAGCAATACTGCTCAACTATCTTCGATGCGGCTGACCGGTAACACGCTTGAATTTACCCCGCTTATTGATCCGGGAAGCGCCTTCCGCGTTGTGGGTGCGGGAGACTTTGACGGCAATGGCAAATCAGACCTTGCGTTTGTTGACCTTACGCAGGGTGATAGAGGTGACACGCGCTTTCGCTACGATTTTTCACCGTCCAACGAGCGGCTGGTCCGCCAAATTCGCACCGTCTGGGAGCTTCAGGCGTACGGTGATCTCGATGGTGATGGTCTTGGTGACTTAGTCTGGCGCTACGTGGCAGAAGACCCGCGAGACACCGGAGTCTCTTACATCTGGTTTACCCATCCAACGAATCAGCCGCAGGTCAGAAAACGAGGTGGCGCACCGCTATCGTGGCGACTGCTGGGTGCCATGGATATCGATGGCAATGGCGCAGCAGATATGGCTTACATTAGTCCCGAAGGATCGATTCGGATGCTGATGGCGAACG
>JAJTHU010000023.1 GCA_021300055.1 Nitrosomonadaceae bacterium
AGCCATAATCTTCAGTTTCGAGCATGACTTCGCATAGGCGCGTTAGCGCATCTGTCGGCATGGTCGTGTGATATGCGTGCGCACCAGACTCGTAGGTCTCCATGATCTGCAGCCATTTCTTGAGGTCGGCCGCAAAGCTGGTGCTCGTCGTTGACTCAATGGCTTCGCGCGCGCGTTCGGAGAGCATCACCATTGCGCAGCAGGGCGAGCTTGACCACCCTTTTTGCGGGGCGCTTACCAACACATCGACGCCCGTTGCTTGCATGTTGACCCACATTGCGCCAGAGGCGATGCAGTCGAGAACGAACAATCCACCCACCGCATGCACCGCATCGGCCACGCGACGTAGGTAGTCGTCCGGCAAGATCATGCCCGCAGACGTCTCCACATGCGGTGCGAAGACAACGGCAGGGCGCTCTGCGGCGATGGCGGCGACGACTTCATCAATCGGCGCTGGGATCCACGGGCTCAGCCGGTCCGATGAAGCACGACGCGCCTTCAGGACAATACTGCTCGATGGGATTTGACCCATGTCGAAAATCTGCGTCCAGCGGTAGCTGAACCAACCATTGCGCAGCACCATGACCTTTTTGCCGGTTGCAAACTGGCGCGCCACGGCTTCCATGCCAAAAGTCCCACTACCAGGCACCAACACTGCTGAGCGCGCCTGATAGACGACTTTGAGCATGCGCGAGATCTCACGCATGACGCCACCAAACCGCGCGGACATGTGATTGAGCGCGCGGTCGGTGTACACGACCGAAAACTCGAGCAAACCATCTGGATCAACGTTTGGGAGAAGTCCGGGCATGGTGTTTCCTTCAGGGGGTCGGTATTGGGCGGTCGTCGATGCAGGGCGCACCTTACTTTGCCACATCCTCTGCACGCAACTGCGGGAACAGGATAACGTCACGGATGGAAGGTGAATCGGTCAGCAACATTACCAAGCGGTCGATGCCGATGCCCTCTCCAGCGGTCGGCGGCATGCCGTACTCAAGTGCGCGGACGAAATCAGCGTCGTAATGCATTGCTTCCTCGTCGCCACCTTCCTTGGCCTTCACTTGCTCAAGGAATCGATTCGCTTGGTCTTCTGCATCGTTTAGTTCTGAGAAGCCGTTGGCGATTTCGCGTCCAGCGATGAATAGCTCAAAGCGGTCCGTGATGGCCGGGTTGTCATCGTTACGACGTGCGAGTGGCGAGACTTCAGCAGGGTAGTCAATGATGAAGGTCGGCTGGATGAGTTTCGACTCGGCGGTCTCTTCAAACAGTTTGAGTTGCAGCGTGCCGATGGTGTCGCTGGCAGTGACTTCTGCGTGGTGCTTCTTGCAGAGCACCTCCAGTGTCGCGCGGTCGTTGAAATCGGCGTCCGTGTACTGCGGAAAGTACTTCACCACCGCCTGTGGCATCGTGAGGCGCTCAAAAGGCTGCCCGAAATCGATGCGCTGACCTTGATAGTCAAACAAAGTACTGCCGAGCACCTTGGTCGCCACCGTGCGGAACATCTCTTCAGTGAAGCTCATGAGGTGATGGAAATCGCGCCACGCGATATAGAACTCCATCATGGTGAATTCCGGATTGTGGCGCACGCTCATGCCTTCATTCCGGAAGTTGCGGTTGATTTCGAACACACGCTCAAAGCCACCCACAACGAGTCGCTTGAGATACAACTCCGGGGCGATACGCAGGTAGAGCTGCATATCGAGCGTGTTGTGATGGGTAATGAAAGGCTTGGCCGCTGCACCGCCTGGAATAGGGTGCATCATCGGCGTTTCAACTTCTAGGTAGCCTGCAGCAACCATGAACGCGCGAATCTCTTGCACGACGAGCGAGCGGGTCTGAAAGGTTCGCTTCACTTCGGGATTCACCATCAGATCGACGTAGCGCATGCGATAGCGCTGTTCGGTGTCGGTTAGTCCATGAAACTTCTCAGGTAGAGGACGCAGCGATTTGGTGATGAGTCGAACACTCGAGCAGTTGATCGACAGTTCGCCGGTCTTGGTCTTGAACATCACCCCTTCAGCGGCTACGATGTCGCCTAGGTCGTAATGCTTGAATTCTTCCAGCGCCTCAGCGCCAACACCCTCTAGGTTCACATACAACTGGATCCGGCCCGAGGCATCCTGAATCGTCGCGAACGACGCTTTACCCATCACGCGCTTCAGCATGATGCGACCGGCGACTTTTTTCACATCGGTTGGATTGGCCTCAAGGTCTTCTTTGGTGCGCGCATCGTACTCTGCATGCAGCGCGGCTGCCGTGTGCTCTGGACGGTAGTCGTTCGGAAACGCGCGGCCATTGGTTTTCGCGCGAACCGCGGCGAGTTTCTGGCGGCGCTCAGCGATGACGTGGTTCTCATCGGCGGCCGGGGGGCTCGCGTGGGCTTGATCGGAAATGTGCTCAGACATAGATAGCTCTACTAAGGGCGGCTAGTGTTGCAGCCATTGGGATTGGGGAAGAGGGGAGGCAACATCATTGCCACCCCAGCGGAACCGCGCGCGACGATTCCCGCGATGGTCGAGATAGATCCAGTCGAGTTCTTCGACGTGGATGATCAGCACGCAGAAATTACGCTGTGCAATGGCGTCGTCGGAAGTCACGACGAGTTTTGACGGGTCTAGGTAGTCGTCTGGTGAATCAATCGGCTCGCTTGGCGCTTTCGGAGAGCGGTAGCAAACGCGTGAAAGGTCGCGCATGCTGAGCCATGCCCGCGCGGCAATGTCGTCGCCGAGGTGGAAACGGCCTTTGCCAAACAGGCGTAACTCTAGCTTGTGCTCAGCAGAGTAGTGCGAGACTGAGATTGCTGGGCGATTAGAAATCTGTTCAAACTTGGGCGAACGCTGGTCAGAATGAAACCGCAGCGTACGGAGTTCGCGATCGACGTGCCGCAGGATCATCGTGCGCTGGCGTGGGTTGCCCGCTTGGTCAACGCTGGCCACTGACAGCGCATGGAACGGAGCGTGGCGGTCACGCGCGCCCTGCTCGAGTAGGTTCCAAGCCGTATCCAGCGTTACGGCTAAGTCGTTGTAGAAGGCAGGCTGCGAAGCGCTCACGATCAAACACCTTGCTTGAGTGAAGCCTCGATGAAAGGATCGAGGTCGCCATCAAGCACTTTCTGCGTATTGCTAATTTCGACGTTAGTCCGCAGATCTTTGATGCGCGATTGGTCGAGTACGTAGGAGCGGATTTGGTGGCCCCAGCCCACGTCAGTCTTAGATGCTTCGAGTTTGTCTTGTTCGGCCTGGCGCTTGCGCATCTCGAGCTCGTAGAGCTTGGACTTCAGCATCGCCATCGCCTCGGCGCGGTTGCGGTGCTGGGAGCGATCGTTCTGACACTGCACCACAATGCCGGTCGGTGCGTGGGTAATGCGCACCGCCGAGTCAGTTTTGTTGATGTGCTGCCCGCCAGCGCCCGAAGCACGGAAGGTATCGATGCGCAGGTCGGCAGGGTTAATGTCGATGTCGATTGAATCATCGACTTCGGGGTACACGAACAGGGACGCAAACGACGTGTGCCGACCACCCGACGAATCAAACGGGGATTTGCGCACCAAGCGATGCACGCCTGTTTCAGTGCGAAGGTAACCGTAGGCGTAATCGCCACTGACCTTAATCGACGCGCTTTTGATGCCCGCAACGTCGCCAGCGGACTCTTCGAGGATCTCAGTTTTGAAGCCCTTGCGCTCCGCGTACTTCAAATACTGGCGGAGCAGCATCGACGCCCAATCTTGCGCCTCCGTGCCACCCGCACCTGCTTGAATGTCGATAAAGGCGTTACAGGGATCGGCCGGATTGGCAAACATGCGCCGGAATTCCATTTCGGCAACCGCCTGCTCGGTCTTGCCAGCGTCTTCTCCGATGGCGATCAGCGTGTCGTCGTCGCCTTCGGCCTTCGCGAGTTCGAAAAGCTCGCTGCCGTCACGGATTTGTAGGGTCGCCGTGTTGATGGTGTGAACCACAGCCTCAAGGGATTTCTTCTCGCGCCCAAGTTCGGAGGCACGCTTGGGGTCGCCCCAGATGGCGGGGTCTTCTGAGAGGCGGGTGACCTCTTCTAGCCGGTTGACCTTGGCGTCAAAGTCAAAGATACCTCCGCAACTCATCCAGCCTGCTGGAGAGGTCTGCGAGGTGGTTGGCAATAGCGTTGATGCGGTCTGCTTCCATGGTATTTCACTTAATGGTAAGCGCGCATTATACCGGGAGCGCCTCGGCCCACCGCCTTGGAATGCGGCCACCAGAGGGCAAATTGGGCCGGTGCGCGCACGCCGCTGAGAGGCTCAGAGCACGTGGTCGATATTGAACTGGATGACCGCCGAGCCCCGGAAAATGTTGATGGTCGGGCGATAGATAGCCTCAATTTGGGTCGGCAGTGAGTCGGCCGAGCCGAAACGAATGGCCTCGAACGACTCCGCCCCGTGGCGAACACGCAGCTTCAGGTGCTTTTCGCCCACAATGCGCTGCTCCATCACCTGAAAACGACCCAAATATGACGGCGCGACAAAGCCCTGGCCCCAGACTTGCGCGTCGATGTCGCGTACAAAATTGAAGTCGAGCTCGTCGGGCGAGAGCCCACCGTCAACCTCGCGAATTTCGAGCAGGTCAACTGGCGAAAGCAACTCACGCGTGACTTGCTCTAACGCCATCGAAAACGCTTCAAACGACGCTTCTTCGATGGTGAGACCTGCGGCCATGGCGTGGCCGCCAAAACGCAAAATGAGCTCGGGGTGGCGCTTCGTGACAAGGTCGAGTGCGTCGCGAAGGTGCAGCGCCGGGATGGAGCGCCCCGAGCCGCGCAACTTGCCCGATTCGTCGCGGGCGAACGCGATGACGGGACGGTGCGTTTGTTCGCGGATGCGTCCTGCCAAGATGCCGACCACACCTTGATGCCAGTCAGGCTGGTACAGGCACAACGCGTACCGATCGTGCGTCGAGACACTTTCGAGGGATTGTGTTGCCGCCTCACGCATGTCGGATTCAATCGCGCGTCGCTCACGATTAAGACGATCTAGGTCGGTCGCTAAGTGCATTGCGGTTGGCATGTCATCGGCCAGTAGGCATGCGATACCGACCGACATATCGTCAAGCCTGCCCGCGGCATTGATGCGCGGCCCGAGGACAAAACCAAGATCGTAGCTGCCCGCGCGTTGATAGTCGCGGCCTGCAACCGACAGCAGGGCGAGAATGCCCTTGCAACAACGCCCGCTGCGAATACGCATCAGACCTTGCTCGACGAGCACACGGTTGTTGTGTTCCAGCTTGACCACGTCGGCAACGGTTCCCATTGCGACCAGATCGAGCAGGTCGGCTAAGTTGGGCTCGTGGCGGCCAGCAAATGCGTTACGTGACCGGAGCTCGGCGCGCAGCGCCAGCATCACGTAAAACATCACTCCCACGCCTGCCAGCGACTTGGAGGGGAAGTTATCGCCGGGCTGGTTCGGGTTGACGATGACTGCGGCATCAGGGAGCGTGGCTCCAGGAAGATGGTGGTCGGTGACGACTACCTCGATACCTACCCGGTTGGCCGCCGCGACGCCTTCAATGCTGGCGATGCCGTTATCGACTGTCACGATCACATCAGGCTTGCCCGAGCGATGAGTGATGGCCAGATCGATGACCTCAGGGGTGAGCCCGTAGCCGAGCGTGAAGCGATTCGGGACGAGGAAATCGGCACTTGCGCCCATTTGCCGAAGCGCCCGCACGCCGACCGCGCATGCGGTTGCGCCGTCCGCGTCATAGTCAGCGACGATCAGAATGCGCTTGCGCGCACCGATCGCGTCGGCCAGATGTCTCGCCGCATGATCAATGTGTGCGAGCAGGCTCGGCGACAGCAGCGCGTCGAGCTTGAGGTTAAGGTCTGCGGCGGTCGAAACGCCACGCGCGGCGTAGAGCCTCGCAAAGCGAGGGTCTACACCTGCGTTTGAGAGTTCTGCGAGTGCCGCTGCGTCTACGCGTCTTTCGCGCACTTCCAAGGCATTGTGGTGGTCCGGGGAAGTCATTCGAAGTCGGCGAGTCGCACTTGCCGCCGTGCAATCTTGCTTGCGCCTCGCAGCAATCGTTGAGCTAAACCATTTCCACCTTGACATGCAACGCGGATGGTCATCGACTCATTCACCAATGTCACGTCAATATCGCTAACGCGCCCCGCCCGCTGGGCATCCAATGCAGGTTGCAGCCAACGTTGACCGATCTCATTCCGAGCTGCCTGCCAGGCCTCTGGCGCAACCGCGCGAACCGCATGGGTCGCGCAGTCGAGCACGATCAGCATTTCGTCGGCATCGTGTTCCGAGAGGAGCGCATCAAGACTTGTGTCGGTCGAAGCGGAATCGCTGCCAAGCCATTTCGTCGCGCCCACCGCAATGGGTTCATCGCTGACAATCAAGCCGGGACAAGCCGACGCTGGGTTGGGAAGGCTGCCAGCGCCCCAGAACCACAGGCCGTTAATCGCAACTTCGCCGCGTGCTTGACGCGCCTCGTTGATTGGGTGTGCGTGCAGCATCATTTGGATTTCATTAAGCACGGCACGCCAGTTTGTAAGCGTCTTGCCGAGCACAAGATGGTCAAACACGTTTGCGCCCGGCATTCGCCAAATTGGCGTGCCGATGGGCAGATCGTGTTCACGCAGCGCCACGTAGCCTCGCGTCGGGCTCGGGAAGGCGAAAGTCAGCCCTTGTGAAACGTAGTGAGCGTTGAGCGATTCCGCAATCGCTTGCATCTCATTCGCCGTCGGATTGACGATATCAGGGTCGAGCAGTTGGACATTGTCACGACTGACGGCAAGATGTACGGGGTCAGCGCGTACCACTGCACTTTGGGGCGGAGCAGGGTAGTCGGCCAACCATGTAAGCGGAGCTGCAGGGAAGTCAGCATGAAGTCCGAAGCAATCAAGTATTGCTTCTTCGAGTACGGTCCCGGGCAATCGCGATACCTTGCCTTGGTTCAGAAGACGGTCAAACGGCGTCACATCCAGGGGTGTCTGCGGTCGATGATGTGCAAAGCCATCGGGTGGCAGAACATCGCCAATGAGGAATCTCAACTTGGGTGCAGAAACGGTTGCCATGGCAAATTATCAGCGCAAATGTGGCAGACTACGTTTCGGTTCGTAACGAAGCATTCCACGACCGCTGCCCTCTGCGAACGATTTCCCCCGTCTACTTCCCGTGACTAGTCTCCCGCTCTTTATCGGATTGCGCTACACCCGCACGCGCCGGCGCAGCGGCTTTGTGTCGTTCATTTCTCTTGCGTCAATGCTGGGTATTGCGCTAGGCATAACTGCGCTCATCACAGTGATGTCGGTGATGAATGGCTTCCAGAAGGAAGTACGTGCCAAGATGCTCGGCATTGCGGCACACATCCAAATTGGTGGCTTTGAGAACGGACTTGCCGATTGGCAGCCACTCTTGGAAAAGGTTCGCAAGCGCAGCGACGTCGTGGGCGCATCGCCCTACGTAAACGGGCAAGGATTGCTGGCTATCGGCCAAAGCGTGCGCGGTGTTGCGGTACGCGGTATCGACCCTGCCATCGAAGATTCGGTTTCTGACGTAGGCAAGCAAATGCGCGTTGGCAAGATCGCCGATTTGCAGCCAGGGGAGTACGGCATGATTATCGGCAGCGAGTTGGCGCGCGCGCTCAGCGTGTCGATTGGCTCGCGCATCCAGTTGATCACGCCACAAGGGACCATTACCCCGGCAGGCATGGTGCCGCGGCTGCGTACCTTCACGGTAGTGGGTGTTTTCTCGTCAGGTCACTTTGAGTACGACCTCAACCTCGCGCTGATTCACCTTCGTGATGCTCAGGTGCTGTTTCGCCTCGGTGACAACGTCAGTGGCATCCGGGTGAAGGTGCCCAACGTCGAGCAGGCGCGCGCCATCGCGCAGCGCGTGCAAGATGAGCTTCAAATCGACGGCTTCGTTCAGGATTGGACGATGCAAAACCAGACTTACTTTCGCGCCGTCGAGATCGAGAAACGCATGATGTTCATTATCCTGACGTTGATCATCGCGGTCGCCGCGTTCAATCTCGTTTCAACGCTGGTGATGGTGGTGCGCGACAAACACCCGGACATTGCCATCTTGCGAACGTTGGGCGCGTCGCCTGGAACCATCATGCGTATTTTTGTGGTGCAGGGCGCAACCATCGGCTTGATCGGCACAGTCATGGGCGTAGTCGGCGGCGTGCTACTGGCATTGAACGTCGGCACAGTGGTGAGCACGGTCGAGTCTGCGTTTGGGTTCCGCGTCTTGTCGCCCGAGATTTATTTTCTGAGTTCGCTGCCGAGCGATTTGCGCTTTGCCGACGTGTGGCTTACCGCGCTGATTTCATTGCTGCTTGCCTTCGCGGCGACGCTGTACCCCAGTTGGCGCGCTGCCAAAGTGAACCCTGCTGAGGCGCTGCGCTACGAATGAACGCCGCGACGACAATCTCTGCCGAAACAACCGATACCGCTTCGCCAACGGTATTGGCTTGCTCCGGCTTGACCAAGCACTTCACCATGGGCGCTGAGCAAGTCGCTGTACTGCGCGGTGTATCGCTTGAAGTTAAGCGCGGCGAGACACTCGCCATTGTTGGTGCTTCCGGCTCAGGCAAATCAACCTTGCTCCACATCCTCGGCGGCCTAGACGCGCCAAGCGAAGGGACGGTTAGCTTGATCGGACAAGCGCTGCATACGCTATCACCCGCGGCACAAGGCGCCCTGCGTAATCAAGCGCTAGGCTTCGTGTATCAGTTTCATCACCTCTTGGCCGAGTTCACTGCGTTGGAGAACGTGGCCATGCCACTTCTCATCGGTGCGGCTGCGCGCAACATCACGAGCGATCAGGCGTACACGCAAGCGCAAGAGATGCTTGGGGAGGTTGGACTAGGGCATCGGCTTGCGCACAAGCCAGGCGAACTTTCTGGCGGCGAGCGCCAGCGTGTTGCCGTGGCGCGTGCGCTGGTGACGCGCCCTGCCTGCGTGCTCGCGGATGAGCCGACGGGCAATCTAGATCGCGCGAACGCAGATGCCGTCTTTGACTTATTGTTGCGATTGAACCAACGCGTCGGTACCGCGTTGGTCATGGTGACCCATGATCCGGCTTTAGCGGCAAGAATGCAGCGTACGTTGCGGCTTGAAGATGGTGCGCTAGCGGCTTGAGCGGCGTTTGTTCAGATACGTCGGTGCATGCATTGATTCAAGGCAGGAAGTTGCCCCAGCGAAAGCGTCGCGCGAGTCGAACAAAGTTGCGATTGGCCTCGCGCTGCTGGTCACAGTTGTTCGCGTACCGCGCCTGAATGTAGGCGAAAAGAATCGGCTCCGCTTCATCGGCCAATTCCGGCGCTTCGCGGCGAAGCCGCTGCCTGTAACTTTCAGGTCCCTCATAGGGCATACGGGCCAAACTCGCCGATTGGCGAGCGATTCGAGCACAAAATGCCTCAAACGCCGCTTCCACCGCCGGCTTTCTATTCCGGTAGGCGAGCGCGAGAACGATCAGCCCCACGCCTCCACCTGCAACCGCAATGCCAACCACCAGCCAGATGGAGAGCGTGCGCCAATCGACATCGGGCATGCCAAGCCCCTCGAAGAGTCCGCGCTGACGATCGGCGTTAAAGCCGACTACCCAACGATTCCACTCGCTGTTGATGGCATCCCAGGTGTAAGCCATTTGGCGCAGGATGCCGAGCTTGTCGGCATCTGCCATAGTGTCAAAGACGCCAACGGGCCCCAATGCCGCATTGACGCCGCGATTGATGCGCAGCGGAGAAACTGCGAAGGTCGGATCAACGCGCAGCCAACCTTGCTCGGGTAGCCAGACTTCGGTCCATGCGTGCGCTTCCGCTTGACGCACGATGAGCTGACGAGTGATTGGATTGACTTCACCACCTTGGTAGCCGGTGACAACGCGCGTGGGAATGCCCGCCGCGCGCATGATGAGCGCGAACGAACCAGCATAGTGCTCACAAAACCCCAACTTGGTGTCGAACAAGAACTCGTCCATTGGGTTTTCGCCTAGCGGCGGAGGTTCAAGCGTGTAAGTGAACTCGCGGTTGTACATGCGCATCAGTTCTTCGATGAGCGTCTGCGGGTCCGGGAAGCGTTCGCGCATCTGCTTTCCGAATGCGATGGTTCGCTGGTTGATTCGCGGGTTGTATTGAAGGTAGCGCGCGAGTTCGCTCTGAGAGCGCTCTGCGTCGATGCGGTAGTTGAGGTGCGACGACATTTCGTAGGCGCGCAGGGCGCTGACAGGCTCGCGCGAGCGCAACTGATAATCAGGCAACACCATACTGTTCGGTGGAATCTTGTTCGGGACGTCGAGCGCGAAGAGCCAATTCTTGCCGTGCGGTTGTAGTGTCACACGGTAGTTGATTGCTGGGCTTAGGGGGGTGTACTCGATACGATCGACAGGCATGGATTCATACATTCGCCAACCCTTGCCAACCTGTAAGCCAAGAACTGGGCCGCGCCAATAAAGATCATTGGAGTTTGGTACCGGTCCATCGAACTCGACGCGAAACGCGAGCGCGTCTGACTGCGAGAGCTTTGAGATGTCCCCCGGCGCCATGGACTCGGATAGCCCGGTGCGTGCCGCGCCTTCAGACGGCGTCATCCAGAGCGGACCGTTGATGCGCGGGAAGAGAAAGAAGAACACGATCATCATCGGAATGGCTTGCACCAGTAGCCAAGCTGATGGTACCAAGCGCTCGCGGATGCTGGGCTCCGTGCCAATGCGATTGAAGCCAATAAGCGTCGCGATAAACAGCCACACGCAAATGAGCATGTAGGCGCCCATGGCAATCGTCTGCGAGTAGAGAAAGTTCGTCAGCGCAAGAAAAAAGCCTAGGAAGATGACGATCATGGCGTCGCGTTTCATGCGCATCTCGAGCATCTTCAGGCACAACATCGCGATCAGCAGCATGACGCCGACTTCGCGACCAAACAGGCGGCGGTATTCAAGGAATGCGCCGATCGTGATCGCAATCGCGAGCAGCGCCATCACCCACCAAGGCGGCGTACGCAGCGCGTGGCGGGCGATCCACCAGCGCCACCCGCCCGCGGCCACACAAACGGCACTCACCCACCAGGCGAGGTGGCTGGTGTGGGGGGCAATGACGAAAGCCATGGCTGCAGTGAGCCATGTGACGTTGCCGAGGGTAAGCGCAGATTGATTGATCACGGTTGAAACAGGGCAAGCGCCTCAAGGCACGCATCGCGATGCGTGCGACCGAGGCTTGGTTGGAGGAGCACGCCGGGCAAGCGCAGCCCGTAGGGGATCTGTGCACGCTCCGCTTGCAGCACCCACCAAGTCAGTCTACTTAGCCGCCGCTCGACGCCGAGTCCCTGAAGGCTCGCGTAATCGAGCCAGAGGTCGGCGCTCGTGGTGGTGCCGAATTCCTTGACGAGCAATCCCTGTTCGCGCGCAAGCGCTTTCCAAGCGATTTGTCGGAGCGTGTCGCCGGGTTTGTAGGCGCGCAGTGACTGGAACTCTTCTTCCCCAGCAACCGGGATATTGCCCTCGCCATTGCCGGTGTTGTTCATTGGGAGCGCGCCCGCGCCTGCGTCTGGCTTTGGGTAGACCAAGCAGGCCAACCCGAAGTCCACATATGACCACGCGTGGAACAGGCCGACCGGATATTCGGTGAAGATTTCCAATCTGCCGCAAGAAAGTCGGCCGCGCGACTCTGCGATCATCGGTAGGGTCAAGTGCGAAGAGCCGTCTACCCCGTGTGCCTGTGGGACGATGTCCGCGAAAGTCGGCTCGCCATCCTTGATTTTGGCGCGCCGAATGCCGACGGCGTGTCGCGCACCGCCGGGATTCTTGACCACAAGGTGGAAGTGCGCCACCTCGCCAGCGAAGACCGGCTCAATCTTGCCCGGTGAAATTGACAGGCGTGCGAGGTTACGAAATGTGTGTAGCATGGACATACCGCCCATGCTGGCAAGTAGAAACGTGAGCAAGAAACCGAGTGAGAGGTTGTAGTTGATCGAGGCGATCAACAGCAGCACCAACACAAACGCGAAGAAATAACCCGTACGCGAAGGCAGGATGAAAACGCGGCGCTGGCTCAACACCACCGGCGGCTGTTCAGGGATTCGAGCGCGGAATATCCAGTCGGAAATGCGTTGGCGTAGGTTTTCGCGGGCGATGGCAAACACGGCAAAAACGCGGTAGGCGACTTAGCGACCGCTTATTTGGGTTTGGCCGGTGCCGTAGGTGCCGGTGGCGTTGCCGCAACCGGTGCAGGCGGAATGCATTCTTTTAGGCCCGCTTGGAACTTGCGGAGCGCGGCCATCTCTTTGCTGTCGTTGCCGGCTGGTTTGGTGATCTTGCTCGCTCGCTGCTGGAAATCCACCATCACATCGTTGAGCTCAAGGAGCTTGTCCTGCTTTGGTTTCCAAACATCTACCTGTTTGCCGAACTCGCCTGAACGATTCGCGCGGTCGAGTTCGGCGGACAGCGCTTCGCGCTCGCAAAGACGCGGACGGAAATCGGTAAACAGTTTTTCGAGCTGGTCCATCGGGTTCACCGCCGGCCGGGACTGGATACCCTTGTTGGCGTTGGGCGCGTTGACTGTGTTCTTGCTTGTGTCGCATGGGCGGTCGGAATACTCGACTTTGCCGTCAGCACCCTGACACTTGAATGCAGCCATCGCGGGCAATGGCGCGAACATTGTAGAAATCGCGAGTAGGATCAGGAAGCGCATGGTATTTCCTTTCGGAGAGAGCGGTTTGGCGCGTTGTTGTTGTAACAAGAGTCCCTAAGCGCCTCTCGAGGCCGATTGTTTGGTAAGAATCCATCCTGAAGCTGCAGACGTGCCATCGCGCGGTTCGGGGATGTGCCAGACGGAGCGGCTTTAAGGGATGGCGACGGCTTTAATCAAGGCGTCGGCTGCGTCGGTGATCCTGGCGCCCGTCCCGGCGGCGACGGCGCGCAAACGGTGTCCGACGACCGAGGGGGCGACTGCCTGCACGTCCTCGGGCAGCACCACATGGCGGTGGGAAAGCAGCGCCCATGCTTGCGCGGATCTGAGCAGCGAGAGGCCGGCGCGCGGCGACAGCCCCATTTCGAATCGCGCAGAATCTCGCGAGTAGGTGACCAGTTGCTGCACGTAGTCGACCAGTGCATCCGAAACGTGTACCCGTGACACTTCTTGCTGAAGTGCTTGCAGTTCAGCGACGCTCATCATCGGTTTCATGCGTGCCACCATTTCGCGGCGATCCTCACCCTTGAGCAAGGCGCGTTCCGCCTCTTGGTCGGGGTAGCCTAGCTTGATGCGCATCAGAAAGCGGTCAAGCTGGGACTCAGGGAGCGGGAACGTGCCGATTTGGTGCGAAGGGTTTTGCGTGGCAATCACAAAAAAAGGCTCGGGCAGTGGCATGGTTTTGCCATCGGCCGTGACTTGGTGCTCTTCCATTGCTTCGAGCAGCGCTGACTGCGCCTTGGGGCTGGCGCGGTTGATTTCGTCGGCAAGGATCACTTGCGAGAAGATCGGCCCGGCGTGGAAGCGGAAAGTCGATGACTCGCGGTCAAAAATCGAAACGCCAACGATGTCGGCGGGCAGCAAGTCGCTGGTGAACTGGATGCGCTGGTACTTCAGGCCGAATAGGCTCGCCAGCACGTGGGACAGCGTAGTTTTTCCGACACCGGGCACGTCTTCAATGAGCAGGTGCCCCTTCGCCAGGATGCAGGCGATGGACAGGCGAATTTGGAGCTCTTTACCAAGGATGATCTGCCCAGCGTGCGTCATCACTGCATCGATGGAGCGAGCAGGGCTGCTGGTTTTCTGTGCTGCCGACTTTTCGAAGAGCATGACTGACATGGCTAGGATTTTGTGTAGTTTAGCTGTTGTGCCGGTCGTAGGACCCGCCGCATTGAACCTGTGACCGTTTTTCGACAAAATGGTTTGATGACTTCGCAAAATACGATCCGCAACACCGCCCTCATCACCCATGCCGTTTGTCTCGAGCACGAGATGGGACCGCACCACCCTGAGTCGCCAGAGCGGCTAAAGGC
Organism: Nitrosomonadaceae bacterium; assembly: GCA_021300055.1. Classification (GTDB taxonomy): domain Bacteria; phylum Pseudomonadota; class Gammaproteobacteria; order Burkholderiales; family Usitatibacteraceae; genus UKL13-2. The sequence continues at coordinate 13,979 of JAJTHU010000023.1, forward strand.
AGTCCTTGGTGCGCTAGACGCAGCTGGGTTGATCAAGCAGATGGAGCAGGTTGAGGCGCCTGCTGCCTCGAAAGAGCAAATTGCGCGCGCGCACTTACCGGACTACGTCGAGGCCATTTTTGAAGCGGCGCCGAGCCACGACTATGCCTACCTCGACCCAGATACATCGATGAACGTGTACTCACTTCAAGCCGCGCAGCGTGCCGCAGGCGCGGTCGTCGAGGGGGTAGACCGCGTGATGAACGGACGCAATCGCAATGCGTTCTGTGCGGTGCGTCCGTGTGGCCACCACGCCACCTTTGATCACGCGATGGGTTTTTGTATCTTCAACAACGTTGCGGTAGGTGCGCGCCACGCGCTTGAGGTTCACGGTCTTTCACGTGTGGCAATCCTCGACTTTGACGTTCACCACGGCAATGGCACTGAAGACATCTTTCATGATGACCCGCGCGTCATGCTGTGTTCGTCGTTCCAGCACCCGTACTACCCGGGGACAGGCGCCGATACCGGGAACGCGCACATCATCCCGACGCCGCTCCCCGCCCGGACCGGCAGCGCCGCCTTCCGACGCGCCATTGCCAACTCGTGGTTCCCAGCGCTCGATGAGTTTAAGCCAGAGCTTGTCATCGTATCTGCAGGATTTGATGCCCACAAAGATGACCCTCTCGCCTATCTGGAACTCGTCGAAGACGACTACGAGTGGATTACCGATGAAATTCTGTCGATGGCCGATCGACACGCTGAGGGGCGCATCGTCTCGGCGCTAGAAGGTGGCTATAACCTGCACGCGCTGGGCAAAAGCGCGGTCGCGCACGTGCGCGCGCTTGTCGAGCACTAAATCAACTCTTGGTGCCGAAAATCTTGTCACCTGCGTCGCCGAGTCCCGGAATGATGTACCCGACTTCGTTGAGGTGTGAGTCGATCGCTGCAGTGTAACACTCAACCTCGGGGTGCTCAACCTCCAGCCGCCTTACGCCCTCAGGTGCCGCGACCAAAACCAGTGCCTTGACTTGGCGTGCACCCTTCGCTTTGAGCATGTTGATCGTTGCGATCATCGAGCCTGCGGTGGCAAGCATTGGGTCAAGTACGATGGCGGTACGCTCATCGAGTTTGCCGACCAATCGCTCCAAGTAGGGTTCTGGTTCCAAGGTGTCGTGATTGCGGGCAATTCCCACGACACTGACTTTTGCGGAAGGAATCACGTCAAGCACGCCGTCGAGCATGCCGAGGCCCGCACGCAGGATGGGCACAAGGGTTACTTTCTTGCCCTCAATTCGCTGCGTCGTAACGGGCCCACACCAGCCTTCAACGGTGTGGCTTTCTAGCGGGAAGTCGCGACAAGCTTCATACGCCAACAGCCGTCCGAGCTCTTGTGTAATTTCGCGAAAACTTTTGGTGGAAATGTCTTTGTGGCGCAGCAAGCCGATTTTGTGTTTGACCAGCGGATGCGTAATCTCTACAACGGGCATGAGCTAGACGTAGCCAGTGAATTTGAGGGGAGGGGCGGCTGGTTGCGGAGGAGCGCCCTAATGAGCAAGGATCTTGGACAAAAAGTCTTGTGTACGAGGCTTGCGTGGTGTGTTGAAGAACTCATCCTTGCTGCAGTCTTCAAGAATTGTGCCGCCTTTTTCCATGAAGATGACACGATCTGCAACCTTGCGTGCAAACCCCATTTCGTGCGTCACGCACATCATGGTCATTCCTTCGTGTGCCAGTTCGACCATGACATCCAGCACTTCATTGATCATCTCGGGGTCGAGCGCGGACGTCGGCTCGTCGAAGAGCATGGCAATGGGGTCCATCGAGAGCGCACGAGCGATCGCGACGCGCTGTTGCTGACCACCGGAAAGCTGCGCAGGATACTTGTCTTTGTGCTCGATCAGTCCCACGCGATCGAGTAGCTTGAGTCCTTTGTCGTGCGCCTCATCTGCAGTGCGTCCCAGTACCTTCTCTTGGGCAATGCAAAGATTCTTCGTCACGCTCATGTGCGGGAATAATTCGAAGTTTTGAAACACCATACCCACTCGCGAGCGAAGTTTGGCCAGGTCTGTGTCCTTGCCACCTACAGATAGGCCATCGACGATGATCTCGCCCTTCTGAAAAGGCTCAAGGCCATTCACGGTTTTGATGAGTGTCGATTTGCCCGACCCCGACGGGCCGCAAACTACCACTACCTCACCCTTCGCAACTGTTGTGGTGCAATCCACAAGCACCTGTTTTTCGCCGTACCACTTCGAAACGCCTTTGATATCAATCATTACCATGAATCACCTAATTCGTAGAGAAGCAATCAACAATCGTTCTGCGCTTGCGTGTTGAAGAAAATCACACGCAGGTCACGTTCGCCCAACATCCATACGCTCTTGGAGTCGCTTGACCACGCGGGATAATGAGAAACAGATCACTAAGTAGACCAGCGCCACGAATAGGTAGAGCTCAACAACGCGGCCACTGATTTGCCCCGCCGTGCTCGCGGCACCCAAGAAGTCCTTTAAGCCGACCACGTAAACGAGTGATGTATCTTGGAACAAGATGATCGCTTGCGTCAGCATGATTGGCAGCATGTTGCGGAACGCCTGCGGCAGTACGACGTTACCCATGGCTTGCCAGTAGTTCATACCAAGCGCGTAAGCTGCCCATGGCTGGCCGCGAGGAATGGACTGAATACCGGCGCGAATGATCTCTGAGAAGTAGGCAGATTCAACCAAGATGAATGCGATCACCGCTGACCAAAACGGCCCAATCGCTTCGCCTTGCTCGCCCGTGAATGCACCGACAATCTTAGGTGTGAGGAAGTAGAACCAAAAGATCGCCATGATGAAGGGAATGGCACGAATGGCGTCCACCAGCCACTGCGAGGGCTTTCGCAAGATCCACCAACTCGAGAGCCGCGCCATGGCCAGCAGGGTACCGAAGAAAATACCGCCGACCAGTGCAATTGCGAAGAGCTTCAGAGAAAGCACCATTCCCTTCCAGAGCAGAGGAAGGTTCTTGATGACAATGTTCCAATCGAGTTCTAGCATGATCAATGCCCTCCCTGAGACACGTAGCCAGGCACGGCGACGCGCTTTTCGAGCAGGCGCATACAGAAGATCACGGTCATCGTGATGACGATGTAAACCGCCGTTGCGACGATGAAAGTTGGGAAGGTTTGAAACGTGTACTCGTTGATTTGGCGTGCTTGCGCGGTCAGTTCAAGCACACCAATAACAAGCGCCGTCGAAGAGTTCTTAAAGATGGTCAGGAATTCAGAAGTCATCGGCGGAATAATCAAGCGAAACGCCATTGGCAGCAGCACGTGGCGATATACCTGAGGCAAGGTAAATCCCATCGCGAGGCCGGCATTGGTTTGTCCGCGTGGCAGGGACTGAATACCGGAGCGAACCTGCTCAGCAACGCGCGAGGCTGTGTACAGCCCAAGGCAGATGACGGCTGCCGTAAATTCCCAGAGACTGAACTGCGCAAACGGTAGCGTTAACAGGTATGGGTAGGTCTGCTTGAGCCAATCTCCCATCGCCGTGGGGATGAGCTCCGGCATCACGAAATACCAGAGGAACATCTGCACAAGCAGCGGGATATTGCGGAAGATGTCGACGTAGATGGTGGCAGGCACGCTGAGCCACTTGATCGGCGTCGTCCGCATGACCCCGAGCACCGCGCCGAGCGAGAAGGCGATCACCCAGGCACAAATCGAAACGATGAGGGTCCACAAGACACCGGACGCCAGCCAACCCAAATAGGTCATGCCGCCGGACGGGGCTTTCTCCAAAAAGAAAGCAAAGTTAAGCCAATCCATTCTGATCTTTCTCCCTGATCGAACAGTGCAGCGGTGGGGAACGCCTAGTGGTGTCTTCGTCCCCTTGAAATCTTGAGCTCCAACACATCGGTCGCGCCTATGTGACGGCGCGGGGGAGCCCTACATGGCGAGAGTACTCAAATAAAGCGCGCCAAGCAAGCGTTTGCGTTGGTGGCTAACAAACAAACAAAAGGGGAGCCAGTGATTGGCTCCCCTTCGGCTGGCTCGTAGCTAACGCTATCGAGAATAGTCTCTGCGATAGCGATAGCAGCGCGATTTACTCGGGAAGTGCTTGCAACTGGAAGCCGGCCTTCAACAACGGGCTCATTGGCATACCGATGACGGCGCCGTCAGGCAGTTTGTTGACGAACCACTTGTCGTAGATCTTGTTGATCTCGCCAGAGCGCATCAGACCAGCGATTGCACGGTTCACAACAACGCCGAAGTCAGCGTCGCCCTTGCGGTACATGATGCCGTATGGATCGTAGGAGAGGTAATCGCCGACAACATCAAGCTCTTTTGGCTTCGCTGCTTTGGCGATTTGGCCGTAAAGAAGCACGTCGTCCATTGCGAAGGCGGCGGCACGACCAGAGATCACGGTCAGAGCTGATTCGGCATGGTCTTTGGCGTTCAGGAACTTGATGTTCAGGTTCTCTTTGTCGGAAAGCGCCTTAATCACGCGTTCGTTGGTGGTGCCCTGGGTGACGACCACGGTCTTGCCCTTGAGGTCTTTGTAGCTCTTGATCTTGGACGACTTCTTGACCAGTAGTTTGGTGCCCGTCACGAAGGTGATTGGCGCGAAGGCGACTTGCTTCTGGCGCGTCAGGTTGTTCGTGGTGGAACCGCACTCGAGGTCGATGGTGCCGTTAGACATGAGCGGGATGCGCGTCTGCGAGGTCACTGGGTTCATCTTGACTTCAAGATTGGTCAGTGCGAGCTCTTTCTTGACCTCTTCGACGATCGCCATGCAAAGGTCCATCGAGTAGCCGATTGGCTTTTGCTTGTCATCTAGGTACGAGAAAGGCACCGAAGACTCACGATGTCCGATAGTGATGGAGCCGGAATCCTTAATTTTCTTCAGTGTCCCGGTCAGTTCCTGCGAGGCAGCTGGACCTGCCAAGATGAAGCCGGCGACGAGTGCTGTCGCGAGCTTTGAGAGTTGCTTGAATTGGGTCATTTGTGAGCTCCTCGGTAAGGTAGTTCAATCAGGTCAAGCCCATAAAGTCCGTTCCTGCTTGTAGGTTTCGCATCGGCGATCTGCGATGCGCATTCATGCAGTAGGAACTAGCAAAGGCTCGGGCAGCATTAGCACCGAGGTTGAGTTTACAAGGTTTCGCCTCTAGCGGAGTCTCCCACGCAAAGAGTGAGCGCTGGGGCGGGTCTGGCAACCACTGGGGACGCCATAGGCCATAATTTGCGACTCAAGAAGCACCGGATCGGACCATATGCAGCTCATTCTCTGGCGCCACGCCGAAGCAGAAGATCTCGCCAAGACTGACTTGGCGCGCGCGCTCACGCCAAAAGGGCGCCGCCAGGCCGACGCAGTTGGCAAGTGGCTGCGCGCGAGTCTCGGCCCGGAACTCAGCCAGTGGCGAATTCTGGCGAGTCCTGCCGTGCGTACCCAACAGACGGCGCAAGCGCTCGGCTGTCCTTTTGAGACGGTGAACGAGATCGCGCCTGATGCGCCAGCCAGCGCAGTGCTCGCTGCCGCTGGGTGGCCTTCCGCGCCGCAGCCAGCCATCGTTGTCGGGCACCAGCCAACGTTGGGCATGGTAGCGGCGCACCTGATGCACGGCGAGGAGGGTTACGTCAGCGTGAAGAAAGGAGCCATCTGGTGGTTTGAGACGCGTATCCGCGAAGGGGTGGGGCAGACCGTTCTCAAAACCATGCTTACACCGGAGAGCATTCTTAACATCTCTCCTGACTAGCGAGGCGCAGCGGCGAAGCTCGCTAGACGGCGCTGGCGCGGGTGACGCTAAGCGTGGCTTGGAGGCCTCGCCATTCCTCGACCTCTTGTTGCAACTCGTAGTCGGTCAGATCATGCGCGGCTAGCCACGCAGCATCTACTTCGAGTTCGAAGCTCCGCACATCCTTGAGTCTGGCGAGTTTGAACAACTTGCTTGCCACCGGACGGCGGCTGCGCGAAAGCAGTACCGCGAGTCGCAAGCATAGTGCTTCGGCCAGCGCATCATCAGCAAGTGCGCCATCGACCAACAACTTTGAGAGCTTGCCACGCTGAGCGATGACCAAGCGCGCCAAAGACGCTTGTTCGCGTTTTGAAAACCCTGGCATGTCGGCGTTAGCAAGGATATAGGCCGAGTGCTTGTGGAAACCCGCTTGCGCGACCGCCATTCCAATCTCGTGTAACTCAGCCGCCCAAGCGAGGCGTCGGCGCGCGCCTTGGAAAGCGACCGAGGTCGTGTCCTGACCCGCGCTGATCTGGTCGAACAAGCTTAGCGCGAGGCCGCGAACGCGCTGCGCCTGCGATGGGTCAGCGTGATAACGACGGGCGAAGTGCTGGACAGTGACCTCGCGGATGTCAGCGTGCTGCACGCGCCCCAGACGCCCGAGCATGTCATGGAGTACGCCGTCTCTGAGTGCGGTGTCGACCGCGTGCATCTCGGTGATATTGAGTTCCTCAAACGCAGTCAGCATGATCGCCAGACCACCAGCCAAGACTGGAAGTCGGTCCGGCTTTAGCGCCAACCCTAGGCTATCGAAATTGCCGGCTTTGATGGCGCGGTCTCTTAGCCACTCGAGACCTGCTCGATTGATGCCGCCTCCGGAGAGCCCCGCCTCGGCGATGACATTAGCGAGTGCTTTGGCGGTGCCTGATGACCCATATGCCTCTCGCCAACCTTCGCGCGCAAAGGCGGCGCGAATTTGTTCAACCTCCTTCCGAGCCGCGAGCTGCGCGTCTTTGAAGCGACGTTTGTCGACGAGTCCAGACTCGAAGTATCGGCTTGAATAACTTACACAGCCCATATATAGGCTGTCCATGAGCTTGGGCTTCAAGCGGTAGCCAATGATGAACTCGGTGGAGCCGCCGCCGATGTCGATGACGAGCCGGTTGTGGGTCGCTAGGGGCAGACTCTTCGAAACGCCGAGGTAAATCAAACGAGCCTCTTCGCGTCCAGCGATTACCTCGATTGGGTAACCAAGGATGGTTTCTGCTTCACGGACAAACTCGTGAGCGTTCTTGGCCACCCGTAGCGCATTGGTTCCGACCACTCTGACGCGGTCGCGGGGCATGCCACGAAGTCGCTCTGCGAAAAGCCGTAGCGTGGCAAATGCGCGCTCAGCCGTCTTGACGTCAATGCTCTTTTCGGCCGTAACCCCCGCTCCTAAGCGGACAGTCTCCTTGAGCGCGTCGAGCGGATAAAGGCTCGAGTCGACGGCGCGTGCGATTTGGAGATGAAAGCTGTTCGAGCCAAGGTCGACAGCTGCGTAGATATCGAGCGACATGCCTGATTGGGATGAATTGGCCGACATTTTGGCACGCCGGGCGGAAACTTCTTGCGGCGATGCTGTCAAAATTCTGCAACACACGTGCAATATGGTGTCAGGTCGTCAGCGTTCGCGCTGCCCAAAACCAAGCAAGACCGAGAAAGCT
>JAJTHU010000160.1 GCA_021300055.1 Nitrosomonadaceae bacterium
CCGGCGCGGCGCGCGGCTTTCACCGCGATGTTCAGAGTTGGATGCATGGCGTTTTGTCGGTGCAACGGCAGCGCCGCACACAAAGAGCTTGAAATTTGAGTTGATTTTACTATGAGCCCCTCTACCGAGTCCGGCGACGCCTCCACACCTCTACCGTCACTGTCACGCGCACGCGTGGTGTTGGTCGAGACTTCCCATCCGGGCAACGTGGGCAGCGCCGCGCGCGCCATGAAGACCATGGGCCTGGACGACTTGTGGCTGGTGGCACCGAAATTGCCCGCGCCGCAGTTTGAGAGCGAAGCGATTGCGTTGGCATCGGGCGCGTTCGATGTTTTGCAGCGCGCCCGTGTGGTGCCTACGTTGGAAGAGGCGATTGCCGATACATCACTTGCCATCGCGTTTACGGCACGTAAACGCGAGCTCAGCCATCGTCATCTTGCTTTGCGCGACGCGGCGTCAGAGGCGGTGAGCGTGTTAAGCGGGCGGTCCGACGCCGCCATCGCATTGGTGTTTGGCAATGAGGCAATGTGTTTGTCGAATGAACAGGTTGCGCTTTGCCAATTACTGGCCAGCGTCCCGGCCAATCCTGTGTATTCGTCGCTGAATCTCGCGCAAACCGTGCAGGTTGCGGCATACGAAATGATGATGGCCGCTGCCGAGTTCACGGTTGCCGCTGACCCGCCGCGCCCGCTCGCCACGGTGGGCGAAGTAGAGGCTTTGGTGCAGCATTTGGAGCGTGCGGTTGTTGAATCTGGATTTCTCGACCCCAACTCACCGAAACGGTTCGGCACACGTATGCGCCGTTTGTTCACGCGCGCGCAACTCGAGCCTGAAGAAGTGGCTATCCTGCGCGGCGTATTGGCGTCTTTTGAAAAAACTGCACACCGCACGCTACAGACACCATCCTCGCAAAACAACGCCCCCACAACCGACGCTCATGCAAACGCAAGTACATAGTGTCTCGTGCGCTCGGTGATTTTTCTTTTTCGGACTGACTTTTAGACATCATGTTTTCTAGACTGCGTGAAGATATCTCCTCCATCTACGGGCGCGACCCTGCGGCGCGCAATTGGTGGGAGGTCGTCACCTGTTATCCGGGCATGCACGCGATCTGGTTGCATCGATACGTGGCGCATCCTCTGTGGTCGATCGGGCTGAAGTGGCTTGGTCGACTCGTGTCGAACCTCGGGCGCTTTGCGACTGGCGTGGAAATTCACCCGGGCGCGACCATTGGCCGGCGCGTATTCATTGACCACGGCATGGGCATCGTCATCGGCGAGACCGCCGTCGTGGGTGACGACTGCACGCTGTACCACGGTGTCACACTCGGCGGCGTCTCTTGGGACAAAGGTAAGCGCCACCCCACGCTGGAGCCCGGTGTGACGGTGGGTGCGGGCGCGAAAATCCTCGGGCCGTTTACGGTTGGTGCCGGCGCACGGGTTGGCTCAAATTCCGTCGTGGTCAAAGCCGTGCCGCCCGGTGCGACCGTGGTCGGCATCCCGGCGCGCGAGGTGGAGGGCATTGACCAAGGTTTGGCGGGTCAGGCGTTCTCCGCTTACGCGGTGACGACCAGCGAAAACGACCCGCTCAATGCCATCCTTAAGACCCTAGCGGATCGGTCCGACAAGGCTGACCAAGCACTCGCGGATGCCCTGAATCGCTTAGCAGAGTTAGAAAAGAGTAGGAAACCCTAGTATTGGCGGGCATTTTCAGGCATTTTTGCTCTAAAGTGCTCGTCCTTATTAGAGTTTTGTCCATCGACTCTCGCTTGCGAGCGCTCGCTGGGCAACGGCGGGGAAGTTATTCTTGAGAAAATCACTCGGTTATTGTATACTTGAGTGAATCTGTCGGGATTTCTGCGGTCAAAGCCTATGCTCGTTGCACAAGGCGTCGCCCGCCTACTAACCGACCGCCAACGAGGGTTCCATTACCGCGACTGTTCGGCCGATTCTCGGCGCGAGGTCGGCAACAGGTGATGGAGGCGCTAAACCCACTTCTGAATGATAGGTATGCCATGCGATTGACCACCAAAGGCCGCTTTGCCGTTACCGCCATGCTCGACTTGGCTATGTCTGCCAAGAAGTCGCCTGTGACACTCGCAGCGATTGCGGACCGGCAAAAAATTTCCCTCTCTTACCTAGAGCAACTGTTTTCCAAGCTGCGTCGTGCCGAGCTCGTTGAAAGTGTGCGCGGCCCAGGCGGCGGCTACTACTTGGGTAAACCGGCTGCGGATATCTCGGTGGCGGACATCATCATCGCCGTTGAAGAACAGATGGATTCACGCCAGTGCGAAGGCCGTGAAAATTGCCGCGGGCAGGCCGGAAATGGCGAGCAAGGTGGCCGTTGCATGACCCACGATCTGTGGGAGAGCCTCAATGAAAACGTCATCCAGTTTTTGTCCGGCGTAAAACTCGCCGAGTTGGTGCAAAAACAGCAAAGCCGCAACAGCGCCACTGTGGTTGTGCATGGTCCTGCAGGTCATGCCCCCGCTGTATCGCATACGAACGAATCGCGCGTCGCAGCGTGATTGCTGGGCATCTGTCCCTCGCTACCGACGCATCTGAACATTAACGACTGAAGCCATGAACAAGCCAATCTATCTCGATTACTCCGCCACGACGCCAGTTGATCCACGCGTTGCGGAAAAGATGATTCCGTACCTCACCGAATCATTCGGCAATCCTGCGTCGCGCAGCCATCAATATGGCTGGACAGCTGAGGAAGCTGTGGAAAACGCGCGCGAGGAAGTGGCGCGTTTGGTGAACTGCGACGCGAAAGAAATCGTCTGGACGTCCGGTGCCACTGAGTCGATCAATCTCGCACTCAAGGGCGCGGCTAATTTTTACCAGACCAAGGGCAAGCACATCATCACCGTGAAGACCGAGCACAAAGCCACGCTCGACACCGCGCGTGAGCTCGAGCGTCAAGGCTTTTCGGTCACTTACCTCGATGTACAAGATAACGGCCTGATCGATATGGCCGCGTTCAATGCAGCGCTGCGCGACGATACGATTCTGGTGTCGGTGATGTACGTGAATAACGAAATCGGCGTCATCCAACCGATTGCCGAGATCGGCGAGATTTGCCGCAGCAAAAGCATCATCTTCCACGTTGACGCTGCTCAGGCCACGGGCAAGGTCATCGTCGATTTGCAAAACCTGAAAGTCGATCTGATGAGCTTCTCGGCACATAAGACTTACGGTCCCAAAGGTATTGGTGCCCTATTTGTTCGCCGCAAGCCTCGTGTGCGCCTAGAAGCCCAGATGCACGGCGGCGGTCACGAGCGCGGATTCCGCTCGGGTACGCTGGCTACTCACCAGATTGTTGGCATGGGCGAGGCATTCCGCCTCGCGCGCGTCGAGATGGCGACCGAGTCAGAGCGTATCCGCATGTTGCGCGACAAGCTGCTCAACGGCATCAAAGATATGGAAGAGGTTTACGTCAACGGCGATCTTGAACACCGCGTGCCGCATAATCTCAACGTTAGCTTTAACTTCGTCGAGGGCGAATCGCTCATCATGGGGGTCAAGGAACTCGCCGTATCGTCGGGTTCGGCGTGTACCTCAGCATCGCTGGAGCCTTCTTACGTATTGCGCGCACTTGGTCGAAATGACGAATTAGCGCACTCGTCGATTCGTTTTTCGATCGGTCGCTTTACGACGGAAGCCGATATCGACTTTGCCATCAAGCTCATGAAGGAACGCATCGGCAAGCTACGCGATATGTCGCCTTTGTGGGAAATGTACAAAGACGGCATCGACTTGAATACCGTTCAGTGGGCGGCACATTAAGGCTGCACACTAAGGCAGCATCAGGAGAATCATCATGGCATACAGCTCAAAAGTTATTGATCACTACGAAAACCCACGTAACGTTGGCTCGTTCGGTAGAGACGAAGAAGGCGTTGCGACTGGCATGGTCGGCGCGCCCGCGTGCGGCGATGTGATGAAGTTGCAGATCAAAGTTGGTGCCAACGGCATCATCGAAGACGCGAAATTCAAGACCTACGGTTGCGGTTCTGCCATTGCGTCATCGTCGCTCGTTACTGAGTGGGTCAAGGGTAAGTCCATCGACGAAGCCTCGCAAATCAAGAACACGCAGATTGCTGAAGAGCTCGCGTTGCCACCAGTGAAGATTCACTGCTCTATCCTCGCTGAAGACGCGATTAAAGCGGCGATCGCTGACTACAAGGCCAAACACGGCGAAGCGCTCAAGGACGCAGCGGAGTAACAGCCATGTCCATCACGCTAACCGAACGCGCGGCAACGCACGTACAAAATTACCTCACCAAACGCGGCAAAGGCGTTGGCCTGCGCTTTGGTGTGCGCACCACGGGCTGCTCCGGCATGGCTTACAAGTTGGAGTTTGTTGATGCGCCAGCACCCGAAGATCAGGCGTTTGAATCGTTTGGTGTGAAGGTGTTTGTTGATCCCAAGAGCCTCGCCTATATCGATGGGACTGAGCTCGATTTCGTGCGCGAGGGGTTGAACGAAGGATTCAAGTTCAACAATCCCAATGAGAAGGACAAGTGCGGCTGCGGTGAGAGCTTCAACGTCTGACGTATCTGATCTAGCCATCCTTGTTACCCAATCCCGAAGGGCGCGTCTGCGCCCTTCGCTGTATTCGTTAGCCGTACATGACCCCCGACTTCAGCAAGAACCACTTCGCGCTATTTGATCTCGTGCCGTCATTTGAGCTTGACCTCAGTGCGCTTGAGGCTGCTTACCGCGAAGTGCAACGCGAAGTGCATCCGGATCGATTCGCTGGTGCCAACGATGCAGAGCGCCGCGTGGCCGCGCAGTGGGCTACGCAAGCCAACGAAGCCTACAAGACGCTTCGCACGCCGCTCGCCCGCGGGCGCTATTTGCTGCGGCTCGCCGGGATCGACACCGAAGAAGAATCCAACACGGCGATGCCGCGTGAGTTTCTGATGGGGCAGATGGCGTGGCGCGAGGCTGTCGTCGACGCGCGCGAGTCTGGCGACATCGATGCACTGGACCGGCTCGCGAATGAACACCGCGTGGCGGAGCGCGCCTTGGTTGCAGAACTCGCTGCACAGCTTGCCGACCTCAGCAACGAGGCACTGTTGCAGGGGGCAAAGCTGACCGTGCGTAAACTGCGCTTCCTCGAGAAGCTCGGCGAGGAAATCGACCTCGCGCAAGAAGCGATCGAAGGCTCTTGAGTCAACATAGAGCCTTACCGGAATAGAGAGACAGAAATTCAATGGCACTTTTGCAGATCGCAGAACCGGGCGAGTCCACCGCGCCGCATCAACACCGCCTCGCGGTCGGCATTGACCTTGGCACGACCAATTCGCTCGTCGCCACCGTTAAGAGCGGAGCCGCCGAGGTGCTGCCGAGTCAACCGGACGATCCAGACGGTAGCCGTCTGACGCCTTCCGTTGTCCGCTACTTCGCTGACGGTCACGTCGAGGTAGGTGCAAAGCCAAAGGCAGAGCAAGCCGAGGACCCCGCGAATACCATCGTATCAGTCAAGCGCTTTATGGGGCGTGGCATGGCTGACGTGGCGCGTTACGGCGCATTGCCTTACAAATTCATCGACGCACCGGGCATGGTCAAGATTGAAACGGCCGCTGGCGTGAAGTCGCCGGTGGACGTTTCTGCCGACATCTTGCGCGTGCTGCGGCAACAAGCTGAGAGCGCGCTCGCAGGTCCGTTGGTGGGCGCAGTGATCACGGTGCCCGCGTACTTCGATGACGCGCAACGCCAAGCAACTAAAGATGCAGCGCGCCTCGCGGGCCTCAATGTGCTGCGTTTGCTCAACGAGCCTACCGCTGCTGCCATCGCTTACGGACTCGACAACCGCAGCGAAGGCGTGTTTGCGGTTTACGATCTGGGCGGTGGCACGTTCGATATTTCCATCCTCAAGCTCACGCGCGGTGTGTTCGAAGTGCTTGCCACGAATGGCGATTCTGCGCTCGGCGGTGACGATTTCGACCAAGCAATTGCGAGCCATTGGCGCAAGCAGCACGGCCTCGCCAGTGCCGATCAACGCGACTTGCGTCGCTTGCTCATGGCCGCGCGTGCCGTCAAGGAGCGCCTGACGGATGAGGCCGAAGTCTCGACGTCGATTGCGCTCAGTTACGGGCAGACGCTCAATGTGCGCCTGACACGCGAGGAGTTTCACAGCATGACAGCGTTGCTGGTCAACCGCACGCTGCTCCCCGTGAAGAAGGCGCTACGCGATAGCAAATTGGCCGTGGAAGACATTTCGGGCGTGGTGATGGTCGGCGGTGCGACGCGGATGCTGCATGTGCAGTCGGCGGTGCGCGCGTTTTTTGGCAAGCCGCTCCTCAATAATGTCGACCCTGATCGCGTCGTCGCGCTCGGTGCCGCCATTCAAGCCAATGTGCTGGCGGGAAACAAGTCGGGCGAAGATATGTTGCTGCTCGATGTGATCCCCTTGTCACTCGGGCTCGAAACCATGGGCGGTCTTGCCGAGAAAGTGATTCCACGCAATGCCACTATCCCGACGGCACGCGCGCAGGAATTCACCACTTACAAAGACGGGCAGACCGCCATGTCGATGCACGTGGTGCAAGGTGAGCGTGAGCTCGTCAAGGATTGCCGCTCGCTCGGTCGCTTCACGTTGCGCGGCATTCCACCCATGGCGGCGGGTGCGGCGCGCATCCGCGTGACATTCCAAGTGGATGCCGATGGCTTGGTGTCGGTTAGCGCACAAGAACTCGGCAGCGGCGTCAGCGCGCAGATTGATGTGAAGCCGTCATACGGATTGACTGACGCTGAGATCGCCACCATGTTGCAGGCCGGATTTGCTCACGCCAGCGCCGACGCGCAAGCACGTGTGTTGGCTGAGGCGCAGACCGATGCCATGCGTCTAATCGAAGCCGTTGATGCGGCACTCGTGGCCGACGCTGCGCTGCTCGATGACGCCGAGAAGCAAGCGATTGCCGATGCACGCGCGGCGTTGCTCGCGGTCGTTAATGGCGATGATGCGTCGCGCATCAAACTCGCTGCCGAGGCGCTCTCGCGTTCGACCGATAGCTTCGCCGCTAAACGTATGGACCGCAGTGTTTCGCAAGCACTTAAGGGCCGCGCCATGAGCGAGCTCAATTGATGCATTGCCCGACTCCGACCAAAACCGAATCAACTTTGCACCAGCAGAACTGACATGACCACGATCACCATCCTGCCGCACGAGCGACTTTGCCCAAGCGGCGCCACACTCGACATTGCACCGGGCACGTCGCTGTGCGACGCGTTGTTGCAGAACCATATTGAAATCGAACATGCATGCGAGAAGTCGTGTGCTTGTACGACCTGCCACGTGGTTGTTCGTCAAGGACTCGATTCCCTTCCTGAGGCGCTCGAAAAAGAAGAAGACATGCTCGACATGGCTTGGGGCCTCACGCCGCAGTCGCGCCTCTCGTGCCAAGTGAAAGTAGCGGAAACGCCGCTGACGATTGAAATCCCGAAGTACACGATCAACCACGCGCGGGAGAATCACTGATGAGCATCAAGTGGACCGATACGCTCGAGATCGCCATCCAGCTCGCCGACGCGCATCCCGACGTTGACCCGAAAACGATTCGCTTCACCGATTTGCACGCGTGGGTATTGGCGCTGCCCGAGTTTTCTGATGATCCGAATCGCTCAGGTGAGAAGATACTCGAGGCCATCCAACAAGCTTGGATTGACGAGGTAGAGTAAGTTGTGAACTTCTAGAAACCTACTGCGCGGACGAATTTGTCGCCTCCGGTGCTCGCCGTACACTGGGTACGTGTCTGCTCCTCGGCGCCAAGTTTGCCCGCTCGCTACGGTTCTAAGAAGTTCCCACATTGGAAGCCCCAGATTTGGTGCGGCGTTTCAAGCATTTCTGCTCGAAAATGCCCGCCAATCGGACAGTTTTGCTTTTGGACGGTAGCGTAAATGTTTAGGCCCATCTTCCACCTCGCACTCAACATCACTGACCTCGACGCGGCGCGTCGCTTCTATGGCGGTGCGCTTGGATGCGAAGAAGGGCGCAGCACCGATACCTGGGTGGATTTTTCTTTCTTTGGTCACCAGCTTTCATTGCATCTGGGTGAACCGCTCAAGACCGCAGCGACCGGGCACTTCGGGGAGCACATGGTGCCCATGCCGCACTTCGGCATTGTGCTGCCGCTGCCGGAATGGCAACAACTCGCTGCGCGGCTCACGGCTGCCGGCACCCAATTTGTTATTGCACCAACGGTGCGCTTTCAAGGTGAGCCCGGCGAGCAGCACACGATGTTTTTTATTGACCCGTTCGGCAACCCGATCGAGGTTAAGGGCTTCGCTAGCATTGAAGCGGTGTATGCACACTAAGTGCCCTAACTTCGTTTGCCAAGTCCGCCAAGTGCAATGAGCATCGCCTTCGCATCACGTCAACCCGCACCCGCTTGGCTCGACGCGCTACGCGCCGCGTTGCCCGAAGAATCGCTTCGCGAGGTCGGTGAGTTGAGCGACAGCGAGGCGGCGACGGTAGACATTGCCATCGTCGCTGATCCAGACCCGGCACAACTTGCGCGCCTCACATCGATCAAGTGGATTCACAGCGTGTGGGCAGGCGTCGAGCGACTCGTGCCGCTTGCGCGCGAACGCGCGCTGCCGCTGGTGCGCCTTCACGATCCCGAACTGGCGCGCACCATGGCCGAGGCCGTGCTCGCATGGACGTACTACCTGCAACGCGATATGCGCGCCTATGCCGCCAATCAGCGCGCCGCTGTTTGGCAACCGCGCCCATATCGAGTGCCGAGCGAAACCACGGTCACGCTTGTCGGGCTTGGCGAGTTGGGCAGCGCCGCTGCCGCGCGATTGCTCGACGCGGGCTTTCGTGTGCGTGGATGGAGCCGCACGCAAAAGCACATCCCCGGCGTTGAGTGCTATGTAGGCCTTTCGGTGTTGGGTACGAGCATCGCTAAGGCCGATATCGTCGTGCTGCTCGTGCCACTCACGCCAGAGACCAAGGGGCTATTCAATACCTCAACGTTTGCCGCGATGAAGCGCGGCGCATCGCTCATCAACTTTGCACGTGGCGCGGTTATCGCGCGTGATGCGTTGTTCGATGCGCTAAACAGCGGACAACTCCAACATGCGGTTCTCGACGTCTTTGAGCAAGAGCCGCTCCCCGCTGATGATCCGTTCTGGCGTCATCCTGCAGTCACCGTGCTGCCGCACATTTCCGCGCCGACCAACCGGCGCACGGCAGCAAAGATTGTTGCCGAGAATATTCGGCGTTATCGTGCCGATGCTGGATTGCCTGAGTTCGTGGATTTGGAGCGAGGGTACTGAGTCGGCATTCATCGGGGGCGCTCGTTCCGCACTGAATGGCCATTCTGTCGTCGGCAGAGGGGGCGGGAAACCCCGCGGCGAGAATTGGAATTGTGCCTAGCTCTTCACTTGGCAAGTGCCGTTACAATTTGACCAACTTGATGTAGCGTCTCGGGCACCACCCCGTGCCGTGCTTACCAACTTTGGAGGTACAGAGGATCGTCCCAAAGCGCCAACTACACAGGAGCCAAAATGCGTCAACACATTTGGTCGTCCGTAAAGCAGGCAACCATTGGGACCGCCATCGCACTTTTTATTGCCGCGCCGAGCTTGGCACAGCAACCTGGATCCAATTCCGCTCCGGCTCGCCCGTTGGCGGGGATGGAGCTTTACCTCGCTTCCAACCCCAAGACGGAAGTTGAAGCACGCGCTGTGCTGATGCGTCTGGGCGGAGACTTGTACGCGAGAGGCGAATTCGCCGAAATCGATCAGGTCGCGGGCCAGTTCCTGCGTGGGCGCAGTCGGACCCCAAGTGGTCTTTGGAAGCTGGCGATTCTCGGTGCCGGTATCGGATCGCAGGCCCACCCGAAGAACGAGTCTGAAGAAGCTTGGGAGGCCTCTAAGAAGCGCGTTCGAGCTTGGATTGAGAAGGCACCGAAATCTCCATCTGCACACATCGAATATGCCAACCAACTGATCGGACACGCTTGGTTCGTGAGGGGGCGCTCCTACGCGAAAGACGTGCGCCCTGAGGCATGGCCACGGTTTCGCGCTCTCCTCCAAGAGGCGGTAGACGCCTTGCAAGCAAGTAAGTCTTTTGCGTCTGCAGACCCACGTTGGTATTCCACCATGCTTAACCTCGCGACATACCAGCAATGGGACAAGCGAAAGTTTGACAACCTTTTCAAGGAAGCCATGAAGCGCGAGCCCGGCTTCTACTCATCGCACTTTGCGGGAGTGGTGTACTACACACCCAAGTGGGGAGGCTCGAACGAGTTGATGGAGAAGTACATCAAAGATTCGATGCGCTTTACCGAAAAGACTGATGGAAACGCGATGTACGCACGAATCTATTGGTACATTTCGCAAGTCGATTGCGACTGCGATTTGTTTAGTGATACCAACGCATTTTGGCCACAGCTACGCCAGTCATTTGAGACGGTGATCAGGCAGTATCCAGACGATTGGAATGTGAACCACTTCGCTAAGTTTGCGTGCGAAGCAAGAGACTTCGCAAAAGTCGCTTCGCTGCTCGAACGTCTGAACGGTCGCATTGTGCAGGAAGCATGGGGAATGAGAGGGGTACTGCAACGATGCTTGCATGAGATCGAACAGATCAGAATTGATCCGCGCGTTAGTGGTTGATCGTTTATTCGTGCAGCTAGATCGACTTAGTCAATGAGCGGAGTTAACAAGCAATCTTGGATCCAAGGGTTAACGCAATAGCTTTGAGGGAACGTATCGAATTTCGATCCCCGCGTCTGGGGTTGTTAGTTTTTGGTGAATTGATTCATGCCGACTGAGCCTAAGCGCGAGAAAAACTGGAAGCACCTCTACACGCGATCGGTCAAACTCGCTCGCGCGAAACAGCTCGGGGTCGAGTATCCGACGGTGACCGAAACGCAGTTATTGAGAAGTCCCGATAAGCTGCCGAGGTCCGGCCAAACAAACGTTCTGTTCGTCTGTAGTCGCAATCAGTGGCGGAGTCCGACTGCCGAGCAAGTCTGGCGCAAGCACCCGTCGCTATCTGTGCGGTCGGCAGGAACGAGTCAGAACGCGAGGCATCCCGTTTCAGCGGGCGATCTATCTTGGGCGCACGTGATTTTTGTGATGGAGGAAAAGCACAAGTCCAGATTGCTCGCGGAGTTCAGACGAATACTCGAGAATAAGCCGATTCACGTACTTGATATTCCCGACGAGTACAAGTTTATGGAACCCGAGCTGGTTGAGTTAGTTCGCGAGTCTGTAGGCGCGGTGCTTGGCCTTGAGTAAGGATCACACGCAGCCTCGCATGGAAGCGGCCACTCCAGATGCTCTGCAACCGCCCATCTGATTCCAGCGTGTTATTCGCCGAATCGGACTCGAATCGATTGATACCAACATCGCAGGTCATGGAGATGCATCGCACCGCCGTCGTAATCGCACTACTGCTCGTCTTGTGCTGCACCAAGGTGCAAGCTGACTCTTGGGCAGCCGCGACCGCCCAAGCCCGCGCGAGCGAAAACGGCCAGTTTGTTGTGCGCGTTGTTCCCGGCGTGAGTAAGGGAGACGTTGTCGGATTCGCTGGCGAGCCTAAAGGCCGCTATGCATCAGCCGAGTGGCACAAGTTCAACGGCAAGGCATATCAGAAGATGGCGACAGCCGTGCTGCTGAACCCTATCGCGCCCGTGGACATCGAGGTGACGAACGATGGGATGTTGATTACGTTCGACAATTGGCACAACCGCGGTATCGGCTCGGTCGTGGTGCTCTACAAGCCCGACGGCACGATATTCAAAAAATACACGCTGCAGGACCTCTACTCCAAGAGTGATCTGGCGCGAATCAACACCTCGGTTTCATCCATTAACTGGCGATGTAGCGGATTTTCCACTTCGCTAGAACCGCGCAACCAGCTATGGATCGATGACAGCCTTGGGGGTCGGTTCGAATTCGATCTCAAAAGCGGTAGATTTGACTATCAGCGTGGTGGGGGAACATGCAGGTGAAGCAGTTTGATCCAAGTGCCCTCGAGGGACGTAACGGCGCAGCGGGTTGCGGCCAGCGGCTGTTCCGGCGGCGTGGTCAGTTCAGCTCCTTAGATAGCGTAGTCCGAGCTTTTCGGGTGTTTTCTGATTTGAAAACATACTGATTACGCACTCTAGTGGCATGCAGCCATCACTGATTGTTCTGGGCGAGGCCGGTCTTCGGCGACCTGGCTGGCTGATGTCGCGAGTGATGCTTTGCTTATTCCTCTAGTGTTGAGGGTTAGTTTCAGCTTCTTGACGGCTGTATAGCTACGCTATACAATACGGTTGTGATCAAATCATTCGCACACAAAGGCTTACGCGAATTCTTTGAGTCTGGAAAGAAGGCAGGCATTCAGGCCTCGCATTCAACGCGACTCAGATTGCAACTTGCCAAGTTAGACAGTGCTGGCGGCCCTAACGATATGGCCTTGCCCGGCTGGAAACTGCACCCGCTTAAGGGCAGCATGAAAGGACATTGGTCAGTATGGGTTGACCAAAACTGGCGACTTACGTTTACCTTTGAAGGTGGACATGCAATCGTGGTTGATTATCAGGATTATCACTAGGACAAAAAACTATGCGTATGCACAATCCCCCACACCCTGGCGAAGTACTTCGTGATGGCGTATTCGCTGATTCGCAAGTTACCGTGACCGAGTTTGCGAGCCGGATCGGCGTCACTCGTGTTGCCCTGTCTCGCGTGTTGAACGGTAAAGCTGGGGTCAGCGCAGACATGGCGCTCCGTCTCGCAGCTGCGCTTGGCGGCAGCGCCCAGTCATGGCTGCACCTGCAAGCGAATTTCGACTTGTGGAACGCTGAGAAGTCGCTTAAGAAAGTTGTTTCGAAGATTAAGCCGCTGGAAGTTACAGCGTAAATCGGCGGCGGACATTCCCACGCCTCTTCTATCTAGTCGATTAAGAGCTCATAAATAGGATGGGTTCCCCAAACTTGATGCTCATAACGGCCTCCAAGACGGCGAAGCCCACCAGGAGCAGACTCAGAAACGAGGTCGGGTAACGAATGGGCATGAGCGCGGTAAGGTCCGAGTCAGTTCGTCGGTAAATGGTCGCGCTGAAAAGCGCATCGCCGAGTTTGACGATAGCAGTAAATCCGCGCACGACCAAAGCGTCTTTGCAAATGACATGTTTGTGAAGACCCTGCTTGCAAACACTGTGTCATATGGCGCAAGGCGCTAGTCCATCTAGTGGCGGTGCT
This sequence comes from Nitrosomonadaceae bacterium, assembly GCA_021300055.1. Taxonomy (GTDB): domain Bacteria; phylum Pseudomonadota; class Gammaproteobacteria; order Burkholderiales; family Usitatibacteraceae; genus UKL13-2. Next base: position 13,217 of record JAJTHU010000160.1, read on the forward strand.
AAAATTTGCGCCTTCTGAGAGTGAATCGACGTAACTGCGTGAGGTTGTTGAAATGGCGATGTACGAATCCGATGTGACGAAATTTGTCCGCGACTTGCTGGAAAAGCAACCGGAACTCAAAGAACTGCAACGCAAGAACCGCGCGACCTGGTGGGATAAGCAGCTCGACTTCGACCAGCTCAAGCGCAATGAAGTATCGGCCGCACCTAAAGCACCCTACGCCTACTTCCCGCTGCCAGAGCCCGCTCAGTCAGACGCCGCATCTGCCGCGCCGGCGGGCGACGTAGGTGCCACCGCACCGACCAAGTAATTGCGGCTCAGCGCCCTCCCCAGCAGTTGGCCGGGCGCTTATCGATAATCGAAACACAAGCACTGGTGCGGGTTTTCGGGCAAAAAATGCCTGAAAACTCCCGTCTTTGCTAGGGTTTAAATCAGAGGTCTGACTCGTCCGCAGACGCCAAGTCAGCGCGCCAGCAGCTTTAGCACTTCGTCCAAGCCACCGACATTGATGGCGTGCGTGGCCTCCGCTTGCACGGCC